>JAFAVO010000069.1 GCA_019242385.1 Gammaproteobacteria bacterium
ACAGTTCCCTCGGCCCCCGCCTCGAGCAGGATGCGCCGCACGCCTTTGAGCTCGAGCACCGGCCGGGCGATGCTGGCCACCGGATCGCGCACGAAAATAAACAGCGTCGCCTCGCCCCGAGTGCTGCTCTCGTTGCGCAGCGAGACCGAGACATCGATCGCGCCTGCGCTGGTGACGGTACGCGGGGTGCATTCGAGTCCCTGCAACTTAAAGGCGCTGTAGGACAAACCGTGCCCGAAAGGAAATTGCGGCGTCGGCGGAAGGTCGAGGTACGAGCTGGTGAGACGTTCCCCGCTCTTCGCGGGGCGCCCGGTGGGCCGCTGGCCGTAGAAGAGCGGCACCTGTCCCACGTGGCGCGGCCAGGTCACGGGCAGCCTGCCGGTCGGATTGAATCTCCCGGTCAGCACGTCGGCGATGGCGTTGCCTGCCTCGCTGCCGAGAAACCAGGTGGCGAGCACCGCGTCCGCGCGCTCGAACAGCCAGGGTGCGGTGATCGGGCGGCCCGAGGTGAGAAGCGCCACGACCGGCTTACCGAGCTCGAGCACCGCCTGCGCGAGTGTGCGCTGAGCCCCGGAAAGTCCGAGCTGCACACGACTGCCACCCTCACCACTCATCCAGGCCGCTTCCCCGAGACACAGGATCGTAAGATCCGCGCCGCGGCTGCATTCGATTGCGGGCTCGATGGCGGGGTGATCCGACCGGTCGATCTCGACTCCGGCAAGCGAGTCAATCCGGCAGTGAGGTAATGCGTTGCGCAGACCCTCGAGAATGCTGACCGCCTCCTCGGCATGCCCGGCCGCCGGCCACGGGCCGAGCATTTCCTCTCTCGCGTCGGCGAAGGGGCCGAGCAGCGCGATATGGCCAACCTGCGGGCCGAGCGGCAGAACCGGCCGGCGATGGGTGAGAAGGACGATGGCTCGCCGGGCCGCCGCGCGCGCCAACTCGCGTGCCGAGGCGCGCGGCTCCGGCGGCGCCTCGCCCCGGGCTGGATCGTCGAAGAGACCCAGCCGCTCCTTCAGCCGCAACACGCGTAGCACACTGGTATCGAGCTGCGCGACGCTGACCAGACCGCGCTCGAGAGCTTGCGGCAGGCCGCGCGCATAGGCCTCGCTCGCCATGTCGATGTCGATGCCCGCCGTCAAAGCGAGCGCCGCAGCCTCGGTGAGGTCGGCGGCTACCCCGTGGACACACAGCTCTGCGATGGCGTTGTAGTCGCTGATGAGGGCACCATCGAATGCACAGCGCGCACGCAGCCAGTCCTGGAGCAGCCGCCGGTTGGCCGTCATCGGTACGCCCGCAATATCGACGAAGGCGGGCATGACGGCGGCAGCACCCGCGGCGATCGCGGATGCGAAAGGCGGCAGATGCACTTCACGCAAGGTGCGCTCGGAGACATCGACCGAGGCGTACTCGCGGCCCGCGGTCACCGCACCGTACGCACCCAGGTGCTTGGCGGTGGCCGCAACGGCCGCTGCTGCGCGCAGGTCGCTCCCCTGGAAGCCGCGCGTCTTCGCCGCTGCGAACTCGCACGCGACCCAGACGTCCTCGCCCGGACCTTCAACCATGCGGCCCCAACGCGGATCACGCGCGACATCCACCATCGGCGCAAACGTCAGGCTGACGCCATCCGCGGCAGCTTCGGCCGCGGCGGCGCGCGCGGTGCGCTCCCACATGTCAGGATCGAAGAGCCCCGCCTCCGCGAGGGGAACCGGGAAAATCGTGCGGTGCCCATGGATGACATCGAGTCCGATGAGCAACGGGATGCCGAGGCGCGATTGCTGCACAGCGAGGCGCTGCAGCGCTCCTACCTGCCCTCTGCCCCAGAGATTAAGCACATTGCCGATGCGCCCGCTGCGAACACCCTCTTCCAGCTCACCCGGCGCACCGGGACCGGTGACCGCGCGGAACGATGGCGCCATGCTCAGTTGTCCGATCTTCTCGGCGACTGTCATGGCAGCGAGCAAGCGGTCGATGCGTCCCACGCTGTGCCTTGCGCTAAGCTGACATCAGTCAGCGGAGCCGAACGGATCGATACGATGATGCAACCACCGAGCGAGCCCTCCTCCGTCACCGGCGGCGAGACCGCAGATGCGCTCGCCGCAGCTGCCCTCACCAAGGATAGCCTCTTCAGCCAGGTCCGGCGGCTCCTCGCAGCCTTCTGGGCTTCACGCGAGCGCAACGAGCTGCTGATGCTGGCTGCGGGCCTGGTGGTGGTGGTGGCTGCGACGGCTTACATGCAGATCCGGCTGAATGCCTGGAATCAGCCTTTCTACGATGCCCTGACGCACCGGGACATTCCGGCCTTCATCCGACAGCTGCGCATATTTGCCGAGCTGGCCGCGATATTGCTGGTGCTCAATGTCAGCCAGGTGTGGCTCAACCAGACCTCGCGGGTCGTGCTGCGCCAGGGGCTGGTGCACGATCTGCTCAACGAGTGGCTCGAGCCGCTGCGGGCGTTCCGGCTCTCCAATGCCGGTGCCATCGGTCAGAATCCCGACCAGCGGCTGCACGCGGACGCGCAGCATCTGACCGAGCTGCTCACCGACCTCGGGATCGGCTTGCTCCAGTCTTCCTTGTTGCTGCTGTCATTCATCGGCGTGCTGTGGGTGCGCTCCGAGCACATGTTCCTGCCGCTTCCCGGCCATCGGCTGTACGTGCCCGGATACATGGTGTGGTGTGCGCTCTTCTATGCAGGTACGGCATCTGTGCTCAGCTGGCTCGTCGGCCGCCCGCTCGTGGCACTCGATGCAGAGCGCTACGCGCGCGAGGCCAACCTGCGGTTCGCGCTGGTACGCGCCAATGAGGAGATCGAGGGCATCACCATCCACGGCGGCGAAGCGGACGAGCAGCGCCATCTCAATCGCGTGTTCGACACGGTCATCGAGGTGTCGCGCCGCATCGTCGCCGCGACCACGCGGCTCACCTGGATCACCTCGGGCTACGGCTGGTTCACCCTCGTCGCACCGATCCTGGTCGCGGCGCCCACCTTCCTCACCGGGGACATGAGTTTCGGTGAGCTGATGCTGGTGGTGGGTGCCTTCAACCAGGTGCAGACATCGCTGCGGTGGTTCGTCGACAATTTCTCCAGCATCGCGGACTGGCGGGCTACACTGCTGCGCGTGGCGAGCTTCCGCGCTGCGGTGGTGACCATGGACAACCTCGGCGAGAGTGCGAGCCACATCGATCTCAAGGAGAGCGACAGCCCCACGGTGCGCCTCGATGAGCTGCAGGTGGCGGCTCCGGCAGGTGCGATCCAGCTGAGTGAGCCGCACATCGACCTCGCCCCCGATGAGCGCGTCCTGATCGCCGGAGAACGCGGCGCAGCGCGCACCTTGTTGTTCCGCGCGATGGTCGGGCTCTGGCCCTGGGGCACCGGCCGCATCACGCGCCCCGACCGCGCCTCGATGCGCTTCCTGCCCGGGCGGGCCTACGTCCCCCCCGGAAGCTTGCGCACCGCGCTATGTTATCCGTGCACGACCGATGAATTCGACGACGCCACCACCGCACGCGCGCTGGCTGCGGTTGGTCTCGAGCGGCTGCAACCTCTGCTCGATCGCACGGAGCGCTGGGACCAGCGACTGAACGACGACGAGAAACAGTGCCTGGCTATCGCGCGCGTCATACTGCAACGGCCGAAGTGGGTGGTGCTCGATGGCACGTTCGAGCAGCTCGATGCCGGGTCACGCCAGCGGATCAAGGCCTTGTTCACCCGTGAGCTTGCCGGCACCGGTCTCATTAATATCGGCACCGAGGAGCATGCCGAAGCGTTCTTCACCCGCCGGGTGCAGCTGAAGACCGATCCCCAGGGGCCGACCTTCAGCCCCAGCGGCCGAGCCGCAGCCCTGATGAGATAGGTCCCGCCTATGCAAACTTCCGAGGCTACATCCCGCTCCGCAGTTGGACCACCGGCAGATCCGCTCGCTGACGAGCAGCTTCTCGATCTGGTCCAACGCCAGACATTCCGCTACTTCTGGGAGGGCGCGCACCCGGTCAGCGGCCTGGCGCTCGATCGCTGTCACCGCCGCGCCGAGCAGCCTTTTACGCCCGTATCCATCGGTGGCAGCGGCTTCGGCATCATGGCGCTGGTCGTCGCGTGCGAGCGCGGCTGGATCGGCCGGGAGCAGGCCCTGGCACGCCTCACGCTGATGCTCGACTGCCTGGAGAAGGCCACCTGCTATCACGGCATGTATCCGCATTTCCTTCGCGGGGACACCGGCGCCACCGTGCCCTTCAGCCGCAAGGACGATGGTGCAGACCTCGTCGAGACTTCGCTGCTGTTCCAGGGTCTACTGTGCGCACGCGCGTACTTCACCGCCACCCTGCCCGAGGAGCAACGGCTGCGCGACCGCATCGGCTGGCTGTGGCGCGAGGCGGAATGGGACTGGCATACCCAGGGCGGCCGCAAAGTGCTCACCTGGCACTGGAGTCCCAACAACGGCTTCGCGCTCGATAACGAGATCCGCGGTTGGAACGAATGTCTGATCACCTATGTACTCGCCGCGAGTGCACCACGCTACTCCGTGCCCGCCGAGGCCTACCACGCGGGGTGGGCGATGAGCCGCGACTTCATCAACCGCCGTACCTTCGAGGGCATCGAGCTGCCGCTCGGCGCTCCCTGGGGCGGGCCGCTCTTCATCGCGCAGTTCTCCTTCTGCGGCCTCGACCCGCGCGGCCTCAGTGACCGCTACGCCGACTACTGGCAGCAGAACGTCAATCACACGCGCATCAACTACAACTACTGCCTGCGCAATCCGCACCGTTACCGCGGATATGGGCCCGACTGCTGGGGCCTGAGCGCCAGCGACACGGCAGGCGGTGGTTATGCCGCACACGCGCCCGACAACGACCTCGGTGTCATCAGTCCTTCGGCGGCGCTTGGGAGCTTTCCGTACGCCCCGCGCGAGGCCATGAGTGCGCTGCGGCACTTCTACCACGACCTCGGTGACCGCATCTGGGGCCGCTACGGCTTCGTCGATGGCTTCAGCGAGCAGCGCGACTGGTATGCGGACACGTTCCTCGCCATCAGCCAGGGCCCCATCGTCGTGATGATCGAGAACTATCGCAGCGGACTGCTGTGGAAACTGTTCATGGGCATCCCGGAGATCCAGGCTGGCCTGAAGAAGCTCGGCTTCCAGAGCCCGCACCTGACCTGAGCGATGTCAGAGCTCGAGGAGTGGGTCGCCGCCGAGGCACGCTTCGCCGCGGTCACCATGGCCCGCGCCATCTCCGCCACCGATCTCGCCATGGACCGGCCTGCATTCGGGCAACGGATCATTCCGCAGCCAGGATCGGTACTCGCATCACCGGTGATCGCCCACTATGACCCGGATCCCGACTACTTCTTTCATTGGTTCCGCGACTCCGCCATCGTAATCGAAGCGCTGCGCGTCGCGCTCTCCGCCGGCTATGCGGATCGCGCTGCCCTCCCGCGCTTCACCGAGTTTGTGCACTTCAGCCTCTCGCTGCTCGCGCTCGATGGCCGGGCATTCCTCCGGTATCGGGACTTGCGCGCCCAGGTAGCGCCGCCGTACCGCCAGTACCTGCGAACGGACGAGGAGCTCCGCGCGCTCGCCGGCCCGGCGGTCCTCGCCGACACCCGGGTGAACGCCGACGGCAGTCTCGATGTTATCCAGTGGGCGCGCCCGCAGAGCGATGGCCCGGCGATGCGCAGCCTCGCGCTGCTGCGCTGGTGGCATGAGCTTCCGCGGCTCCAGATGGATGACCCGGAGCTTCTCACGGCGATGACCCGGCTTCTCGGCGCCGACCTCGCCTTCACGCTCGCCTATCTCGGCCGCCCCAGCCACGATGTCTGGGAGGAACGACCCGGCTATCACTACTACACGCTTCTCCTCCAGGCCGAGGCGCTGCAGCGTGGCGCGCACTGGGGAGAAAGCACTGGCCTATCCGTGAGCACGGTGCTCTGGCGCAACGCGGCGGAGGAGACTCTCG
>JAFAVO010000118.1 GCA_019242385.1 Gammaproteobacteria bacterium
TCCAACACGAGAACCAACTCTGACGCGCGACTTACAATCCCGCAAAGGGTTGGAGGGGGACTCAGACGATATGTTGTATGACGACGACTCGAAGTAGGAAATTCAGCGACGTGTTGAATTTAGACCGCCGCGTCGCCGTGGCCCCCATGATGGACTGGACCGACCGCCACTGCCGCTTCTTCCTGCGCGGTTTCGGCCCCGGCGTACTCCTCTACACCGAGATGATCACCGCCGCCGCCATCGTGCGCGGCGACCGCGCCCGCCTGCTGGCGTTCGATCCGGAGGAGCACCCGGTGGCACTGCAGCTCGGCGGCAGCGATGCGGCGGAGCTCACCGCGGCGGCGCGCGCTGGTGAGGAGGCCGGCTACGACGAGATCAATCTCAACTGCGGTTGCCCGAGCGAGCGCGTGGCGAGCGGCGCCTTTGGCGCCTGCCTGATGCTGGAGCCGGAGCGTGTCGCCGAATGTGTCGCGGCCATGCGCGCCGTGGTACGCGTGCCGGTGACCGTGAAAATGCGCATCGGCGTCGTGCATGCCGGATCCAAGGCCGGCGTCGGGCCAGTGAGCGAGTTCGACGAGCGCGACTTCGAGTCGCTGTGCCGCTTCACGGCTGCGGTGCGCGACGCCGGCTGCGCGGTGGCGATCGTGCACGCCCGCAAGGCGGTGCTCGGCGCATTCTCGCCGCGCCAGAATCGTGAGATCCCGCCGCTGCGTTATGAAGTGGTGCGACGCCTGGCGGACTCCTTCCCGGCATTGCCGCTGATCGTCAACGGTGGCCTGCGCGATAGCGCGTCAGTTACCGCGGCGCTTGGCTGGTGCGCGGGCGTGATGCTCGGACGCGAGGCATACCACCGTCCGTATCTGCTCGCGGAGCTGCAGCAGGCGCTGTGGGGCACGCCGCTTCCCTCCCGGGTCGCGCTGATCGAGCGCATGCAGCGCTATGCGGCGCGCGAGCTCGCCCGCGGCGAGCGTCTCGCCCCGATCGTGCGCCACATGCTGGGCCTTTACGCGGGCGAGCCCGGTGCGCGCGAGTTCCGCCGTACATTGAGCGAGGGCGCGCGCGCACCCGATGCCGATGTCGGGCTGTTGCGCCGGGCGATTCCGCGGGAATCGCGCACGCAGGCCTGGTAACGGCCGAGCGGACCGGCGGCCGCAACCGTGGTCCTCGCAGTCTTGATGTCCCTGCGTATAATCGGATGCGCTCATGGGCAAGGACATCGAACTCGCGATACTGTTCGCCGACGTCGTTGGCTCCACGCGGCTGTATGACATCATGGGCGATGTGCGCGCCCGCGACATGGTCGCGATCTGCATCGAGGTAATGCGCAACGCCACCGAGCAGCGCCAGGGCACGGTGATCAAGACCATGGGCGATGAGGTCATGGCCACCTTTCCGAGTGCCGATGCGGCGCTCAACGCCGCCGCGCAGATGCAGCAGCAGATCTCCACGCACGCGCAGCTGAAGATCGAGGGGCAGCCGGTGGCCATCCGCATCGGCTGTCATTTCGGTCCGGTGATGCTCGAGAACCGCGACGTGTTCGGCGCGGCCGTGCACACCGCGAACCGCATGACCAGCCAGGCGAAGGCCGGCCAGATCATCACCACCGCCGCGACGGTCGAGCGGCTCTCGCCGGAATGGCGCGCCGCCTGCCGTCAGATCGACATCGCCACCCTCAAGGGTCAGGGCAACGAGGTGGCGCTCTACGAGGTGCTGTGGCAGACCGAGGACGTCACCAGCATGGTTCCCGGTATCGCCACCGAGTCGCGTCCGGCACGTGCCATGCGCCTGCGACTGCGCTGCGATGACCGCGAGCTGCTGGTGGATGAGCGTCACTCGAGCATCACCATCGGCCGCGCCGAGGACAATGACGTGGTGGTCAAGGGAAATCTCATCTCGCGGCTGCACGCCCGCATCGAGATCAGCCGTAACAAGTTCGTGCTCATCGATCAGAGCACCAACGGCACCTTCGTGCAGAGCGCGGACGGCGAGGAGTCTTTCGTGCGGCGCGACAGTCTGCAGATCAGAGGTCAGGGCATGATCGGACTCGGGCGGCTGCCCGAGCAGGGCTCCCCGCAGACCATCCGCTTCACCTGCGAAGAGGCCTGAAGGCCCGCGAGCGGTGCTTCAGGTCAGGCGCGCTTCGGTGGTGCTCAGCTCGGCGAGCAGCGCAGCCGGCAGTCGCTCGCCGTAGCGGCCGAGATACGCGCGCAG
>JAFAVO010000270.1 GCA_019242385.1 Gammaproteobacteria bacterium
CTGCTGCGCCACCACCGCTTCCCGCCCCCGAGCTCCAGGGCACCTTCGTGCGCAGCGAGCGTAAGGTGGGGCGCAACGAGCCGTGCCCGTGCGGCTCGGGCAAGAAATACAAGCACTGTCACGGCGCGCTCTCGAGCGTCGAATAACCGGTCGGCACATCGGTGCCAGCTGACCCGCTCCGGCTCCAGGTCCCCGTCGTGGCGGCGGCCCTCTTCAACCGCGCGGGCGAGGTGCTGATTGCACAGCGCCCCGCCGGCAAAGCGCTGGCGGGCCGCTGGGAGTTCCCCGGTGGCAAAGTCGATGCAGGGGAGGATGAGCGCAGCGCGCTCGTGCGCGAGCTGCGCGAGGAGCTCGGGATCGAGGTGCTCGCGGCGCACCCCTTCATGCGGCTCACACACGCTTACCTGGAGCGCGACGTGCAGCTCTCGCTGTGGATCGTCGAGCACTTTGCGGGCGAGCCGCGCCCGCTCGATGCTCAGGCGCTGAAATGGGTGAGCCCGGCCGCGCTGGCGACCGAGGACATCCTGGAAGCGGACCAGCCCTTCATCGAGGCCCTGCGGCAGCGAGCGGCGCCGCGCTGACACGGGCGCGCGGGGTGGGACGTGTACAATGTGTTGGCGAGACTCGAGGCAGGACTCAAATGGCAGCGCAGAATGATCTCCCTGAGGTCCAGATCGATCCCAAGGGACTTTACCGCGAGGACGTGTTCACCGACCGGCGCGCCGGCAGCATCCGCCGCCTGACCCCGGTGACAGTCGATGGCGCGACCGATGCAGCACGGCCGGTGCTGTTCTCCGGCCAGACACAGTTGCTGACTCCGGCCGGCGTGTTGCCGCTCGGGTTCGAGATCGAGGCGAAGACGCTCGAAGAGGCGCTACAGAAATTCCCCGAAGGCGTGAAGGCGGCGCTCGAGCAGGCCATCGATGAGGCGCGCGAGCTGCGCCGCGAAGCCGCCTCGCGCATCGTGGTTCCGGAGGTCGGTGGCGCCATGGGCCCCGGCCCCGCCCCTCCTGGCGGCGGCAAGATCAAATTCCCCTGAAGGCGGCGGCATGAGGCTCGCTGCCGCAAGCGGCCTGCTCTCACTGCTCTGCGCCTGCGGGCACACGCTCGTGAGCGGCGGACCTCACACCATGCCGGGCACGGGCCCGGGCGGCAGACAGATGACGACGGTGACCGACCAGGCGGTCGGCATGCCGCCGGCCGCGAGGACCCCCGTCTATCCCATCACCGCGCGCGGGCCGGTCGCCGATAACTACTTCGGCACCAAGGTCGGCGATCCCTACCGCTGGCTCGAGAACCTCGATTCCAGCGAGGTGCGTGCCTGGGTCAAAGCCCAGAACGAGCTCTCACAGCCACGCCTGGCGGAGCTGCCCGCCCGCCCGTGGCTCAAGGCACGGCTCACCGAGCTCTGGACCTACGAGCGCTACGACGCGCCGATCAAGCGCGGCAGCCGCTACTTCTACCTCCACAATGACGGCCGGCAGAACCAGAGCGTGCTCCAGGTCGCCGACTCCCTCGAGGCGCCGGGCCGGGTGCTCTTCGATCCCAACGGCGCGCGCGAGGACGCGACTGTCGCGATCTCGGACTTCCTGCCCGACCCCGCGGGCAACATCGTCGCCTACGCAGTCTCCGACGCCGGCACCGACTGGCAGGTGTGGCGTTTCAAGCGGGTCGCCGATGGCAGCGACTATGCCGATGAGCTGCACTTCACCAAGTTCTGGGGAGTCTCCTGGGCCCGTGATGGCTCTGGGGTGTACTACAGCCGCTACCCCCAGCTCGCGGATGGACGGGGCGATGATAACGGCCGGCCGGCCGTGTACTTCCATCAGCTCGGCACTGCACAGGAGCGCGATCGCCTCGTGTATGCGGTCACCAACCACCCGACCCACGTGCCGACCGCACGCGTGACGGACGATGGACGCTACCTGATCATCACGCTCTTCGAGGGGTACGAGAAAAACGCCGTCGACGTGATCGACCTCTCGGAGCCGGGCGCCAAGCCTCACGCAGTGTTCGCCGACTGGGAGGCGCTCTACAACTTCATCGGATCGCGCGGACATGAGCTCTACTTCCGCACGACCTACCGCTCCCCGCTCGGCCGCGTCATCGCGGTCGACGCGCGCGCCCCGGTCACGCGGCGGACGCTCGTGCCCGAGGGAAGCGCCGCACTCGAGTCGGCGAGCTACGTGGGCGGCCGCTTCATCGCGAGCTACGTGGTCGATGCGCACGCGGTTGCGCGGGTCTATGAGCGCGACGGACGGCCCGTGGGGGAGGTGCCGCTGCCCGGTATGGGTCGGATCGAGGGCTTCGAGAGCGAAGGCACTCAGACTCAAACTTTCTTCTCCTATACCGACTACCTCACGCCGCGCCGCATCTACCGGTTCGATGTGCCGGCGAACAGCGCGACCTTGTGGCGTGAGCCGCACACCTCGGCCCTCCAGGGACAGTTCGCCACGGAGCAGGTGTTCTTCAGCAGCAAGGATGGCACGCGGGTGCCGATGTACATCACCCGCCGCCGCGGCACACCGCGCGATGGCGACCAGCCGGTGCTGCTCTACGGCTACGGCGGTTTCGATGTCTCGCTGACGCCGATGTACCGCCCCTCGGTCGAGGCGTGGCTCGAGATGGGCGGCACCTACGTGGAGGCGAACCTGCGCGGCGGCGGTGAGTACGGC
>JAFAVO010000133.1 GCA_019242385.1 Gammaproteobacteria bacterium
GCATAGCGTGCGGGGACCTCCCACGGCTCCTGGAGCAGCGTCAGGGTGCCGCTGTTGCGGGGCAGACCGTAGAAATCCGCACCGTACGCAGAAGCGAACGACTCGAGCTTCTCGAGTGCGCCGGCGGCCGCGAAGGCTTCGGCATACAGCTCGATGCCGGCGTGCGCGGAGAAGATACCTGCGCACGCGCACGCGGCCTCCTTGGCGCCGCGCGCGTGCGGGGCGCTGTCCGTGCCGAGGAATAATCGCGGGCTGCCGCGCGCGACGGCCGCGAGCAGTGCCGCCCGATGCTCCTCAGCCTTCAGGACCGGCAGACAATAGTGATGTGGACGCAGGCCTCCGGCGAAGAGCGCGTTGCGGTTCATGAGCAGATGCTGCGGCGTGACCGTAGCAGCGACTCCGGCACGCGCCCCTTCGACGAACTGCAGCGCCGCGCGCGTGGTGATGTGCTCGAACACGATGCGCAGGCGTGCATGACGCGCGGCGAGCGGCGCGAGCACCGTGTCGATGAAGCGCTCCTCCCGCTCGAACACATCGACCGCGGGGTCGGTCACCTCGCCATGCACCTGCAGCACGAGCCCCACCTCCGCCATGCGCTCGAAGACCGCATCGAGGCGACGCACATCGGTTACCCCGGCGGCGGAGTGCGTGGTGGCGCCCGCCGGATAGAGCTTGCAGCCGATCACGGCCGCCGCCCGGGCGCGCGCGATCTCCTCTGGCGGCGTCCGGTCCGTCAGGTACAGCGTCATCAGCGGCTCGAAATGCGCTCCCGCGGGTAGCGCGGCGAGGATGCGCTCACGATAGGCGAGCGCCGCCGCGGTCGTCGTCACCGGCGGAGTCAGGTTCGGCATGATGACGGCGCGCGCGAAGCGGGCCGCGGTGAATGGCAACACTGCAGCGAGCGCCGCGCCATCGCGCAGGTGCAGATGCCAGTCGTCGGGGCGGCGAATCACCAAAGCGCTCAAGCGACTCCCTCCAGCTCCTGCATGACCTTGTGCTTCAGCAACAGCTCGAGCGCGAGTCGCACGCCGAAACCGGTGACATCGGTGGGCACGTGGGCGAGCCCACCGCTGCGCGTGGCCGAGGACAGATCGATGTGCGCCCAGGGGATGCCGGCTGGCACGAAGCGCGCCAGAAAACGCGTCGCGAGGATGTGATCGCCCTTGCCATCGGGCGCGCACTGCACGACATCGGCTACCTTGCTCTCGAGCTCGGCGTCATAGTCGGCCTCGAAGGGGAAACTCCAGACCCGCTCGCCACTCGCGCGTCCCGCCTCGACGAGCGCCGCGGCCAGCTCGGGGCGGTTGCTGAAGACACCGCTCATCCGCTCGGTAAGCGCGTGCACGCAGGCGCCCGTGAGGGTCGCAAAATCGAGCATGAGACGCGGGCCGGTGCGGCCGGCGAGCGCCAGCGTATCGGCGAGCACCATGCGTCCTTCGGCATCGGTGTGGATCACCTGGATGGTCACACCGTTCGCCGCCCGCACCACATCCTGCGGGCGGTAAGCCTGCGGACCGATGCGGTTCTCGGTGATCGCGAGCCAGGCGTCCGCCGCGAGCGGCGCACGCAGCTTGGCGAGCGCCATCAGCGTGGCGAGCGCGACCGCGCTGCCGGCCATGTCGGTGTGCATGTCCAACATGGCGCGGTGCGGCTTGAGGTTGACCCCGCCGGTATCGAAAAGAATGCCCTTGCCGATGAGCGCCACCGCGGGCCGCAGCGCGCGGCGAGTGCGTGCCGGGCGGTATTTCACGTGCGCGATGCCGGCGCCGCTTTCGGCGTTGCCGGCGGCCACGGCGAGAAAGGCATTGGCACCGGCGCGGCGCAGCGCGCGCTCATCGAGCCAGCGCATGCTGAGGCCATGGGCGCGGCTAAGCGCGGCGATCGCGCTGCGGTAGCCGCGCGCATCGAGCATGTTGGGCGGGAGCGAGGTCAGCCAGCGCGCGAGGTTGGTGCCTCTGGCCACGGCGGCCGCGTAACGCGTGTCGAGGCCGACATCGTTGAGCAGCAC
>JAFAVO010000203.1 GCA_019242385.1 Gammaproteobacteria bacterium
TCAGCCGGCGAGCTGCCACACGCTGCGGCACTGCTTCGCGACCCACCTGCTGGAGGATGGTTACGACATCCGCACCGTGCAGGAGCTGCTTGGGCACTCGGACCTGAAGACCACCATGATCTACACGCACGTCATGGGGAAGGGCGCCGGCGGGGTTCGCAGTCCGCTCGATCGCCAGGTGCCCTCGGACAGCCCCGCTCGGTAATCAGTCAGCGACGGTCGGCTCGCCGCCTATGAAGCCGTTCTGACGCCACGCCTCGTAGACCACGAGCGCGACCGCATTGGAGAGATTGAGACTCCGATTGCCGGGGCGCATGGGGATCATCAGCTGCCGCTCGGGTGGCACCAGGGCCAGTGCCGTGGCAGTGAGCCCGCGGGTCTCCGCGCCAAAGAGCAGCGCGTCGCCCCGCTGGAAGCTCGCTTCCGCGTAGGGCCTCGCGCCGCCGGTCTCGATGCTGAAGAGGCGCGCACCCGAGAGCGCCTCGAGGCAGGCATCGAGGTTCGCGTGCACGCGCACCGGCGCGAGCTCCTCGTAGTCGAGTCCGGCACGGCGCACCGCACGCGCGGTGAGCTCGAAGCCGAGCGGCTTCACCAGGTGAAGGGTGGCCCCGGTGTTGGCGGCGAGGCGGATGATGTTGCCGGTGTTGGGTGGGATCTCCGGCTGGATCAGTACGATGTGGAACATGGCCTTACCGCAACGGCATGGACGCCTGTGCGATAATGCCTCGTATGGCGAGCCTCGAACCAGACGCACCGGTGCGGCGCGCTGCGGCGCCCACCGCTTCCCCCCTCGCGCTGAATTTCTGCGGACTCGAGCTCGCTTCCCCGATCGTGCTCCTCTCAGGCTGCGTGGGCTTCGGCGAGGAGTACACGCGCATCGAGGGCTTCTCGAACCGTGATGTCGGCGCGGTGGTGCTCAAGGGCACCACCGGTGCGCCGCGGCTCGGCAACCCTCCGCACCGGGTGTACGAGACCCCGTCCGGCATGCTGAACGCCATCGGTCTCCAGAACCCGGGTGTCGATCACGTAGTCCGCGTCATCCTGCCGGAGCTCGACTTCACCGAGACGCGCTTCATCGCCAATGCCTGCGGCTCGACCATCGAGGAGTATGTCGAGGTCACGCGGCGCTTCGATGCCTCGCCGATCGATGCCATCGAGATCAACATCTCCTGTCCGAACGTGAAGGAAGGGGGCGTCGCCTTCGGCAACTACCCGGACATGTCCGCGCAGGTGGTGGCCGCCTGCCGCCGCGTGACCCGGAAGCCGCTCATCACCAAGCTCTCGCCGAACCAGACCGATATCCGCGAGAACGCGCGCCGCTGCATCGAGGCGGGCACCGATGCGCTGGCGGTGATCAACACCATCATGGGTATGGCGATCGATGTCGAGACTCGCCGGCCGGTCATCGGCAATGTCCAGGGAGGGCTCTCCGGGCCCGCCATCAAGCCGATCGCGCTGCTCAAGGTCCACCAGGTGTACGAGGTCGCAGCGCCGCATCGCATTCCGATCATCGGCCAGGGCGGGATCACGACGGCGCACGATGCGCTCGAGTTCATCGTGGCGGGTGCGACCGCGGTCGGGGTCGGGACCGCGCTCTTCTACGATCCGCTCGTCTGCCGGCGCATCAACGAGGGCATCGCGGCCTACCTTGCGGCGCACGGCCTGAAGAGCGTCACCGAGCTCATCGGCACTCTGCGCACCGGCAAGGACCTCGACTGCGCCCTCTCGGGCTGACTCCAGCCCAAGCGTGATTTTTTGGGGTGGTTACAGCAAGCGCTGCTGTCCGCCCTCATCCGCGCCCGCGGCGCTCAGCTGCCGATGCAGCCGCACCGGGGTCGGTCCGAGCGCCGCAAAAGTGACCCCGAGCGTGCGGAAGCGCTCGAGGATGCGCAGGTTGATGCTCTGCTGCGCGTTGGCGTAGACCTTGAAGTCGGCGGCCGTGACGAAGAACACCACCTCGTACTGCAGTGCCTGCGGCGCGCAGCGCAGCAGATGACAGCGGTCGAAGCGCACATCCGGAGTCGCCTCGACGATCTCGCGCACCGCTCCCGGCACGGCCGCGAGCGCCGCCACCGGGGTGTCGTAGTGCACATCGAGCTGGAACAGTGCACGCCGCTCCATCATGCGTCCGAAGTTGCGTACGCGCGCCTTGAGCAGGTCGCTGTTGCCGAGAATGATCTGCTCGCCGTTGAGGCTGCGCACGCGCGTGCTCTTCACGCCGATGTGCTCGACCGTACCCAGGCAGTCATCGACGATGAGAAAGTCGCCGACCCCGAAGGGCTTATCGAGCGCGATGGCGAGCGAGGCCAGCAGGTCCGCGAGCACCGTCTGCACTGCGAGCGCGATGGCGATACCGCCGATACCGAGGCCCGCGAGCAGCGGACCGACGTGAATCCCCAGGTTCTCGAGCGCCAGCAGGCCCGCTAGTCCCCACACCACGATGCCGATCGCCACCAGCAGCACGTCCATCGAGGCAACGACGGCGTCGGCACCGACCCGCTGGCGGCGCAGTCCCATGCCGTAGCGGATCGCGGCCATCGCCCAGAGCGCGAGCTGCATCCACAGCAGCAGCACCAGGACTACGTTCAGTCCGCGGTCGACGCGATCGGCGAAGGCGAGATCGCGTGCGGCCAGCCACACCGCGACTCCCCACAGGAACAGCCGGTTGGTGCGCGCGACCATCACGGTAAGAAGATCCAGCGCGATGTAGCCCTGCGGGCCCGGCGCCTCGCGGCGGCGGCGCCGGCTGATGGCGCGCTTGATGAGCGGCAGGACGGTGAAGGTGATCAGGAAGATCGCGAGCGCGATCGCCCACTCACCGAGCTCGTTGCCCAGGAACCTGGAATGCCACAGTTCGCTCCAGCCCGACATCGGCCCTCCCTTCGGGGCGAAACCTTACCGGGTTAGGGGCTGCGCGCCTATTCTTCGGGGTCTGCGCCGCCGTCCATGCCGAGCTCGCGCAGCTTGCGCGTGAGGGTGTTGCGTCCCCAGCCGAGGAGCTTCGCCGCATCCTGCCGATGTCCCTGGGTGCGGCGCAGTGCGGCGCGGATGAGCACACGCTCGAATTGCGGCTGCGCCGCATCGAGAAGCGGCGGGCCGCCATTGCCGCCATGGTGCTCGGCCCACTCGGCGAGCGCGGCAGCCCAGTCTGACTCCTTCGGTGCCGCGGCGGCCGTGACAGCGATCTCCGGTGGCAGATCGGCGAGGTGCACCTCACTTCCCGGCGCAAGCACCGAGAGGCGCCGGCAGAGGTTGACGAGCTCGCGCACGTTGCCGGGCCATTCATAAGCGGTGAGCCGTGCCTGCGCATCCGGGGCGAGCACCTTCGGCTCGACGCCGAGCTCCTGCGCCGCGATGAGCATGTAGTGCGTCAGCAGCGCGGGAATGTCCTCGGCACGCGCCGAAAGCGGCGGCAGCTCGATGCGGATCACATTCAGACGATGGTAGAGGTCCTCGCGGAAGAGTCCGCGGGCGACCCGCTCCTGCAGATTCTGGTTGCTCGCGGCGATGACGCGCACATCGACGTGGATGGGCGTCTGTCCGCCGACCCGGTAGAACTCGCCTTCGGCCAGCACACGCAACAGCCGCGTCTGCAGCGGCAGGGAC
>JAFAVO010000360.1 GCA_019242385.1 Gammaproteobacteria bacterium
GGGACCGATCGGGACGGGAAGCCGGTGTACCTCGCGGACATCTGGCCGAGCGATGCGGAGATCCAGGAGCTCGCCACTCGCTCGATCGATTCGCAGATGTTCCGGCAGAGCTACGCGACCGTGTTCAGCGGCGATGAGAACTGGGCCAACATCAGCGTGCCCACCGGGCAGCTGTATGCCTGGGACGAGAAGTCCACCTACGTAAAGAATCCGCCCTACTTCGAGGGCATGACCATGCAGCTCAAGCCGCTCGCCGATGTGCGTGGCGCGCGCGTGTTGGCGGTGCTCGGCGATTCAGTGACCACCGATCACATCTCACCCGCGGGCAACATCTCCAAGAGCAGCCCGGCCGCACGCTACCTCATTGAGCAGGGCGTGGATCCCAAGGACTTCAATTCCTACGGCGCGCGGCGCGGCAACCACGAAGTCATGATGCGCGGCACGTTCGCCAACATCCGCCTGCGCAACCTGATGCTGCCGGGGGTCGAAGGTGGCGTGTCGCTGCATCTGCCCGATGGCGAGCGCGGCTCGATCTATGACATCGCCATGCGTTATCAGCGCGAAGGCACGCCGCTGGTGGTGCTCGCCGGACGCGAATACGGCACCGGCTCCTCACGCGACTGGGCGGCCAAGGGCACGATGCTGCTGGGGGTGAAGGCGGTGGTCGCCGAGAGCTTCGAGCGCATTCACCGCTCGAATCTCATCGGCATGGGCGTAGCGCCGTTGCAGTTCCTGCCGGGACAGAACGTCGCGTCCCTCGGACTCACCGGGCGCGAGCTCATCGACATCAGCGGCCTGAGCAGGGGCGATGCGCGCGAGGTCACCGTCACCGCGACGCCGCCCGATGGCCCGCCGCGCAAGTTCAACGTGCGTGTGCGCATCGATACTCCGAAAGAGCGGGAGTACTTCCGCCACGGGGGAATCCTGCAGTACGTGCTGCGGCAGCTGGCCTCAGCGGGTAGCCCGGCCTGAGGGACCCGGGCGCGGCGCCTCTTGCTCCGGCCGGGCGTCCCGCCGCGGCAGCGACGCTCGCGCTGTTCGATCTCGATGGCACGCTCACGCGGCATGACACCCTCATCGCCTACCTCGCGGGCTTTCTGCGGCGCCGCCGTCCAGCGCGCACGCTGCGCCTCCTGCAGGTGCTCCCGGTGCTCGCGAGCTTCTCGCTCGGGCGCGCCGATCGCGGCGTGCTGAAATCTGCAGCGATACGCGCCGTGATCGGCGGATGTACGCGCATCGAGATCGAGGGGTGGACCGGGGAGTTCGTGCCGCATCTGCTCGCGCATGGGATGCACGCCGCGGCGCTCGCCGCCCTCGAGAGGCATCGCCACGCCGGTGACCTGCTGGTGCTGCTTTCGGCGAGTCCCGACCTTTATGTGCCGGCCATCGGCCACGCGCTGGGCTTCGCGCAGACCATATGCACTGGCATCGAGTGGAAAGGCGATCGGCTCGATGGCCACCTGACCACCCCCAACCGGCGCGATACCGAGAAGGTACGCTGCGTCGAAGAGCTGCGCCGCCAGCATCCGGGGCTCGCGCTCACCGCGTATGCCAATGCGGCAAGCGATCTCGATCACCTGGCCCTCGCCGACCGCGGGATTCTGGTCAATGGCAGCGCCGTGGCACGCAGCGCGGCGGCGAGGCTCGATATCGACTGCGTCACGTGGCGCTGAATTGCGCAGCGCCGCACATCCATGTGATCTTTTGCGCCTCCGGGCGGTCTACTTTCACGGAGGCCATTGATGAAAGTCCGTGTCCCACGCATTGCGCCCTCGGAGATCACTCCGCAGGAAGTCTATTTCAGCCGCCGGACGCTGCTCGCCGGTGCCCTGGCCGCGGGCGCAAGCACGCTGCTGCGCGCAGCGGAAGCCCCGCCCCCTCAAGGTGCCCCGCTGAAGTACAGCAACAATCCGCAATATTCCGTCAAGGAGGCCCCGAACAAGCTCGAGGACATCGCGGGCTACAACAACTTCTACGAGTTCGGCACCGACAAGGATGCTCCCAGCCGCTATGCCGGCTCCCTCAGAACCCGCCCCTGGAGCGTGAGCGTGTACGGTGAGGCCGAGGTGCACGGCACCTTCGATCTCGAGGATCTGTTGAAGGGACAGGCACTCGAGGAGCGCATCTACCGCTTCCGTTGCGTCGAGGCCTGGTCATTGGTCGTGCCCTGGGTGGGCTTTCCACTCAGTAATCTGCTCGCCCGCTTCAAGCCCACCTCGCGCGCCAAATACGTCGAGTTCACGACGCTCTACGACCCGAAGCAGATGCCGGGGCAGCGTGTACCGGTCCTCACCTGGCCGTACGTCGAGGGACTGCGCATCGATGAGGCCATGCACCCGCTCACCCTGATGGTAGTGGGGCTTTACGGCCGGGTGCTGCCGAATCAGGACGGCGCGCCGCTGCGGCTCATCGTGCCGTGGAAGTACGGGTTCAAGAGCATCAAGTCCATCGTCAAGATCGGCTTCACCGCACAGCAGCCGCGCACCACCTGGGCCGGCGCCGCCTCCAACGAATACGGGTTTTACGCCAACGTGAATCCGCAGGTCGATCATCCGCGCTGGAGCCAGGCAAGCGAGCGCCGCATCGGAGCGCCTTTCCTTGCAGCGCGCCGTCCGACCTTGCCGTTCAACGGTTATGCCAACGAGGTCGCGAGCCTGTACCAGGGAATGGACCTGCGGCGTAATTTCTGATGACCCTTACCCAGCGCTACCGTTTCATCTACAAACCGCTGGTATTCACGGCTTGCCTCATGCCGCTGGTGTGGCTCACCTGCGGTGCCTTCGGCTGGCTCGGCGCCTCGCTCGGTCCCGACCCGGTCAAGGAGCTCGAGCACGAGTGCGG
>JAFAVO010000170.1 GCA_019242385.1 Gammaproteobacteria bacterium
GACCCCAAGGAAGGTGACAGCGAGCTGCGCACCCGCGTCCTGTACCGACACGAGCCCTTCCTTGAAGCCCGGAAGGTCTCCAACGGGTGATGGGCGAGTCAAAGTAATCGCAGTCGGGCTCCACTGTATCGCTTCTGCGTCAATAGACTGCTCGCGCAGGCGTTCCATGTACCCGGTGCGGCTCGTTCGCGAAAGGTCGACGCGCAAGGTCATGGGAGGATGGGCGTTGTTGGCGGCGAGCACCTCCGGCCCCTCGGAGGGCCAGGCCATGCAGATGCGCTCGGCCAGCCATTCAGGGTGCGCAGTTCGTCGCGCGAGGCTCGCATCGATGCGGGCAAAGAGCGCTGCACGCTCACGGACGAACCGACGCAGCACCGCATTCACCAGGCCCGTAGCCCGGCTCAGTCCGAGGAGCCGCGCTGCATCGACCGCGGAGTGAACGCTCATCTCCGGCGCATTGCGGGAGTACTCCACCTGATGAGCTGCCACTGCCAGCAGGGCGCCGACCGGCGGGGCGAGGCTTTCCGGCCGCTCGAGAAGCCCTTCCAGCGCCGGTAAGAGCCGCAGGTACCAGCGGAGCGTGCCGAGCGAGATGGCACGCACCGCAGCTCCATCCGGCGAGCCGGGGGTAACCGATCCCGGGGAGCTGAGCGCGGCATCCGCCGATTGGCCGCGGCGGGTCACGGCTTCCACCACCCGCGCTGCCCCGGCTAGCGCCGGGGCGCCGGGCGCCCAGGGGGTCCTAGCCAAGACGACGGCCCTGGAGGGGGAGACTATGGGCAAGATCCCGTACGGAGACCTGCCGGCGGCCGGGGCGTTGGACCTCGGTGATGGCCAAACGGCCTCGGCCGCAGTCAACTATCATTTTTCCATCAACAACGGCGCTGATGAGGCCAGGATCGGCACTTTTAGGTGCTGATTCCTGCTCGTTCGCGTCCATGGCGTATGCGGAGAAGATACGCAGCTGCTCCCCCTCGAGGCGAGTCTCTGCGATGGGCTGGGGATTGAACGCCCGCACCTGCCGCTCGATCCGGTTGGCGTCCTGCGCCCAGTCGATCCTCGCCTCGGCCTTCTCGATGCGGCGGGCATAGGTGACGCCCTCTTCGGGCTGGGGCCGGCCTGGGAGGGTGCCGCGTGCGAGGCCGGTCAGTGCCTCGAGCAAGGCGTCAGCTCCTATAGCGGCCAGCTCCGCGCGCAGCGTGCCTCCAGTGTGAGTGGCCCGGATCTCGACGGGCCGCTGAAGGAGGATGGGCCCGGTGTCGAGGCGGGCATCGAGCTGCATGATGGTGATTCCGGTGGAGCGATCCCCTGCCAGGATGGCGCGCTCGATCGGAGCCGCGCCTCGCCAGCGAGGCAGCAGAGAGGCGTGGATGTTCAGGCAGCCCAGAGGCGGAATCGAGAGCACCTCGGGCGGCACGATCAGCCCGTAAGCAACGACGACCAGCACCTCGGCCTGCCAGCTCGCGAGCTGCGCCCGCGCGGCCTCGTTTTTCAGCGTCTCGGGCTGCGCGACGGGGAGTCCACGCGCAAGCGCGGCCTGCTTCACCGGACCCGCGGTCACGCGGCGCCCGCGCCCGCTCGGCCGGTCCGGCTGGGTCAGGACACCGACGACCTGATGATGAGTGTGCAGCGCGAAGAGAGCCGGCAGCGCGAACTCGGGCGTGCCGGCGAAAGCAACGCGCAACGTCAGTAGGCGCGCCGTGCGCCCGCGCTCGCCGCTACGGTGCGCGCGGCACGCTCCTTGCGCTCCTTGTCGAGTTTCTTGCGGATACGCTCGCGTTTGAGGTCCGAGAGGTAATCGACGAAAAGTCGTCCCTCGAGGTGGTCCATCTCGTGCTGGATGCAGACCGCGAGGACCTCGTCGAAGTCGCGCTCGAACGTGGTGCCGTCCCGATCCTGCGCGCGCACCCGAATCGTCGCGGCGCGCTTCACCTCATCGAAGATCCCGGGGACCGAGAGGCATCCCTCCTCCGTGCTCGCCTCGCCCTCGCGGGAAAGGATCTCGGGGTTCACCAGCACCAGGGGCTCGTTGTGCTCCTTGGAGATGTCTATGACGATGAGACGCTTGTGCACGTCGACCTGTGTCGCCGCCAGTCCGATACCGGGGGCGGCGTACATCGTCTCGAGCATGTCATCGATCAGGGTCCCCAGCGCGGCGTCGAAGCGCGTCACCGGCTCGGCGCGCGTACGCAGGCGGGGGTCCGGGAATTCCAGGATGGTACGAAGGGCCATGGTGCTGCCTGATATGGGGGCGCCGGGGGCCGTGATCCAGCGCACAAGTTTGACATTAAATGATTCGCCGACCGGGCTTCCTGCCAGTATAACGCCTAGAATCTCGCGCGCAGGGTCTGGTCCCCCTCGCGCAATGAGGAGTGGAGGATGGTCTCAAATCAAGTAGTTGGAGCTCGCGCGCTCGCGGGCTGGCTGAGCATGTGCATCGCGCTGTATGGCTGCGCGCACCAGCACGCTGCGCAGTCTCCACCCGCTGCCGCTCCCACTGCAACGGCCGAGCCTGCGGTCTCGGCGAATCCCGCGCCCGACCCGATGACGGCCACCGAGGCTGCAGCGCCGGGCGCTCCAGGGACTGAGTCGGCGAGCTCGACCGCCAGCTCGACCGAGACGGCGACCCCCGTGGCCAATGCCACGGCGCCCATGCACTACACCGTCAAGCGCGGCGATACGCTGTGGGGCATCGCCTCGATGTACCTGAAGGACCCGTGGCTCTGGCCCGAGGTCTGGATCATCAACCCTCAGGTGCCGAATCCGCACCTGATCTATCCCGGCGACAAGCTCGCGCTCGCGTATGGCGCAGGCGGGCGAGTGGAAGTGCGGCTGGAAGAGGCGGGTGTGTCGCGCCTCGATCCGCGCCTGCGCAGCGATCCCCTCGCCAGCGCAATTCCCACCATTCCGTATTCGGCCATCGCCGCGTTCCTGTCGCGGCCGACGATCATGACCTCGGACGAGATCCGTCATGCGCCCTATGTGCTCGCCTTCCGCGACATGCACCAGGTAGCCGGCAACGAGATCGAGGTCTACGTACGGAATCTGCAGGGCGCCGAGAATTCACGGTTCGCGGTCATGCACATCGCGACCCCGCTCGTCGACCCCGACGATGGCAAGGTCGTCGGGTACGAAGGCATCTACACCGCGACCGCACTGGTGAAGCGCCCGGGCGAGCCGGCGAAGGCGGTGCTGACCGACCTGGCGCGCGAGACACTCGCCGGCGACCGGCTGATGTCCTCCGACAACGAGGTGCCGCTCAACTTCACCCCGGCCGCACCCTCCTCCGACGTGCACGGCCGCATCATCGATGTGGTGGGGGGCACCGACCTCGTCGGGCAGTTCTATGTGGTCGCGATCAACCGCGGCAAGCGCCACGGCCTCGTGCCCGGCAACGTTCTCGCCGTCGACCAGGAGGGCGAGGTGGTGCGCGATCTCTATGCCGGTGGCCGCTCCATTGCCAACAACATGAACGGCTTCAATACGCAGTTCGTGCCGCATGTGAAGCTGCCGAACGAGCGCGCCGGAACGTTGCTCGTGTTCAAAACCTACGATCGCATCAGCTATGGGCTGATCGTGGGCGCTTCCAACATCATTCATATCGGCGCGCCGGTCCGTAACCCCTGATCGCTGGCCCTCGCCCCCCGGGCGAGCCGCGTCGTCGCCGCCGCCGGTCGGTTGCGACGGGTGGTTTGGCCTGCATTCGCGTGCCATTTGCGTGCGGCTGAAGCCGCAGCCTTCCTTTATGCTCACCCGCGATGGAAACGACCCGCGCCCGCGCCGTGTTGGCCCGCACCCCGGCCCTCGATGCAGGGCGACTGTGTGATCTGCTCGATGCCGCCGGAGGCGAGCAGGATCCGCGTGCCGCTCGAGGCGAGCCAGGCGAGATCTTCCTCGATCTCCGCCTCATCAGGGGAGGCGAGAAACTCCTGTGCGGCGGCGGTTAACTGCACCCGCTGCGTGACACGCGCGCCGACTGCCCGCTCGGGCTC
>JAFAVO010000216.1 GCA_019242385.1 Gammaproteobacteria bacterium
CGCCCGCGGCCCCCGCTGCAGCGCCGGCGAGTCGCGCTTCGACCCCGGCATCGGGACCTGCGCCTGCCTCAAAATCGGGCGGAGCGCGCCAGAACGAGGCGGGCGCCAAGACGGCAGCGCGCAAGAGCGGGCCGGACCGCCTGGAGCTCGATGCCACCGACATCACCGGTAACCGCGAGTTGCCGAAGGTGCTCTACATCGTGCCGTGGAAGCGATCGGACCTCGGCGATGTCGTGGGGAAGCCGGTCAACAGCCTGCTGGACGAGGTGCTGCAGCCCCTGGATCGGGATGTATTTCGGCGCGAAAACCGTTATTACGACGGCCTGCAGGGCGGTGGCGGGGATGCAAAAGCGGGCACGGCTCAGGGTTCCCCAAACAAGCCCTGAGAGCGCCCGTACGTGACGTCGCAGATGAGAGCCAGGTCGCAGCTTTTTGGGCTTATGTCATTCAGTTTGGTCATGCTTGTGCCTTAAGGTGGTCTTTGTGCGGGGGAGTGTCAGATGGGCCTTTGGAACTTGATCGTTCGCTTCTTTCAGGGCGGCGGGAACTTCATGTACCCGATCGCCGTCGTGTTCGTGTTCGGTCTGGCGATCGCCATCGAACGCTACATCTATTTGACACAGACCGCGGTGCGCAACCGCGGTCTGTGGAACCAGATCGTGCCGCTGCTGGCGCAGGGCAACTTCCGTCAGGTCGCGGCGGCGACCTCGAAGTCCGATTCGGCGATCGGCCACATTCTCAACTACGGGCTGGCGCGCATTCAGTCGGCACGCCGTCGTGATGACATCGAGAAGGCGATGGAAGAGAGCCTGATGGAGATCGTGCCGCAGCTCGAGAAGCGCACGCACTACCTGGCGACCTTCGCCAACCTGGCGACGCTGCTTGGACTGCTCGGTACGGTCATGGGACTCATCCGCGCCTTCGCGGCGGTCGCCACGGTCAACCCGGCGGAGAAGGCCAACCTGCTCTCGGCGAGCATCTCGGTGGCGATGAACTGCACGGCGTTCGGCCTCATGACCGCGGTGCCGCTGCTGTTCATCCACGCGTGGCTGCAGACCAAGACCACCGAGCTCATCGACAGCCTGGAGATGGCCTCGGTGAAGTTCCTGAACGCCATCACCGAGCGGCAGACCGCGGCGGCGGCCTGACCGTCGCCCGACGGTCGACCCCCTCGAAGGACTGAAGGTCCCGCATGCGCCGTTCCTATCAGTATCGCAAGCTCGAGCGTCATACGCGCAAGCCCGCGGAGCTGCTGCTCGTGCCCATGATCGACATCTTCACCGTGCTGGTGACCTTCCTGCTCATGACCGCGGTGTTCTCCCGCACCGTGGTCCTGCAGCTGAACCTGCCGGCGCCACAGACCGAGTTCAAGGAGCCCCCGCCCGGTCTGCAGCTGGAGGTGATGGTGCGCAAGGACCAGCTGATGGTGGCCGACCGCAACACCGGCCCGCTGCACGCTGTTCCCAACACGGCGAGCGGCTATGACTTCGATGCGCTCACGGAGTATCTGAAGTTCGTCAAGACCAAATTTCCGGAGAAGACCGAGGCGAGCATCCTGCTCGAGCCGGACACCGCCTACGACACCCTGGTTCAGGTCATGGACCACGTGCGTGTGTTCGAGGCCGGCGAGGGCATCAACACCGTGCAGGCCGAGCTGTTCCCGGATATCTCTATCGGTGATGCGCCCGCGCCGGGCGAGGCGCCCGGGACCACCACACCCGTCGCGGCCGCGCCCGCCCCCGCACCCGCCCCCGGAGGTAAACCATGAGCATCTCGAGCCGCGCGCTGCGCATGGCGCAACACCACGTGCGCAACCGTGCCGACGCGAGCCTCAACCTCATCCCCCTCATCGACATCCTCTCGGTGATGGTGGCGTTCCTGCTGGTGTACTCGACCGAGGTGGAGATCATTCAGAACACCAAGGGCATCGAGATCCCGCAGTCGATCGCGCAGACCTCGCCGCGCCACTCGGTGGTGGTGATGGTGACGCGCAACGACCTGTTCGTGCAGGGCGAGTTCATCGCCACGGTTGCCGACATCAAGGCCGCCCCGGGGGCATTGGTCGAGCCGCTGCGCGCGGCGCTCAAGCGCCCGCTGCTGGTCGGGCTCGATGTGACCGACCGCGACGTGGCGCAGCGCGAGATCACCATCATGGCGGACAAGGCGCTGCCGTATGAGGTGCTCAAACGCGTCATGGCCACCTGCACCGATGCGGACTACGGCCGCATCTCGCTGGCGGTCATCCAGAAAGAAAAGCCGGTCGCGCCCGGCCAGTTCAAGCCGGTGTAAGGAACGCATGCTGCTCGCGCCGTACTATCGCGAATTCCAGCTGCCCTGGGAGCCCGACCCGGAGTCGGACGATCGTTTCCGCAAGATCCTGCGGGCGCTGCTCATCCTTCTGCTGCTGCTCGGCATTCTCTTCCCGCTGCTGCCACGACCAAAGCACACCATGGCCGAGGAGGTCCCGGAGCGGCTGGCGCGAATCATGACGCAGACCCCGAAGCCGCCACCGCCACCACCGCCGCCGAAGCCGAAGGAGGAGGAGCGGCCGAAGATCGAGCCGAAGGTGGCGATGGTGAAGCCGCCGCCGGTCGATGAGCGCCAGCGTGCGCACGAGAAGGCGCAGAAGCAGCTGAACAAGGTGAAGGACGAGCTCGCCGACCTGCGCGATGCGATGGACCTCACTCCGCTCGAGACCAAGAATCTTTCCGGGGCGGTGGGCGCCGACAGCCATGCGGAACGCTCGCTCATCACCTCCAAGGTCGGCGCCGGCTCAGGTGGCATCACCTCGGCGAACTCCAGCCGCGGCTTTGGAACCGGTGCAGGCTCACTCACCGGCCATGACACCACTGCCGTGACTTCCGGCATCGCCAAGTCCGGTCTCAATGCGCGCGGACCCGCAGCCAGCGGCGGCGGCGGCAAGCCGGCGCGCTCGCGCGAGGAAATCGAGCTGGTGTTCGACCGCAACAAGGGCCGCATCTACAGCTTGTATGCACGCGCGCTGCGCGACAACGCGGAGCTGCAGGGCAAGCTGGTACTCGAGTTCACCATCGCGCCGAGCGGCGAAGTCACCATGTGCCGCGTAGTGTCGAGCGAGCTCAAGGACCCCGACCTGGAGCGCAAGATCATCGCCCTGGTGCGGCTGTTCCGCTTCGATCCCAAGGACGTCGATTCCATCACCACCACCAAGCCCATCGATTTCTTCCCGGCATAGCGCGGATGCCCACGAGCGTGTCATGAACCTCAATTCCGAAATCGCCTTCTACGCGGAGCTGCGATTGGTCGACAAGGCGCGGCTGCTGAACCTGTTCCTGCACGAGCTCGCCGAGGAGGCCCGCGGCACCTACGGCGCCGGCGATCAGGTGCACGACGGCGTCCATCTGCGCTTCGTGAACGAGCTCAACTACCGACTGACGCGCGTCATCGAGCAGCTGCTGGCGGAGGAGGCGACGCGGCCGGCGGACGAGGTGGTACTGCGCATGCTGCTGGCGCCGCGCGCGGACAAGGTGGCCGAGCGGCTGGTGTTCAACGCGTACGGTCGCGCGATCCAGGGGTTCGAGAGCTACGATACGACGGTGTTGATGGGCGGCTGAGGCCCTGCGGTGCCAGGGTGAGCGCCGCGATGAGCGCGCTCGCGAGTGCGAGCACGCTCGCGATCCACAGTGCCGGTGCCACGGTGTCCTCGAGCGCCTCGGCGATCACGGCGTGCGCGGCCTGCTGATCCCGGGCGGAGAGACCCGCAGGCATCGCCGGTATCACGAGACCGTTGCCGGCGCTGCGCACCACCTGGGCGACCGCGGTGGACGCCTGGGACTCCGACAGATGGCGCTCGAGCGCGCGGTCGAACAGGCCGAGCGCCACCGTGCCGAGCAGCGCGATCATCAGCAGGCTGCCGACGGAGGCGACCGCGTTGTTGATGCCGGAGGCGACCCCGGTACGCCGGGCCGGCACCGCGTTGAGCACGGTGGTGGTGAGCGGCGCCACGGTGATCGCCATGCCGAGACCGAGGAGCGTCATGGCGAGCAGCACGCCACGGTACGGCGCCCGCAGAGACAGCAGCTCGAAGGCGGCCGCGGTGAGCGTCGGCCCGATGATGAGCGGGCCGCGCGCCCCGAAGCGGTCCATGAGTCCTCCCGACCAGCGCGACAGCAGGCCGAGCACCACGGTGAACGGCAAATAGACGGCGCCGGTCGCGGTGGCCGAGTAGCCCCGCGCCTGGATGAGGAGGAAGGGCAGGAAGAAGAAAGCGCCGCCGAGCGCGCCGTACAGCAAGAGCGTGAGCAGATTGATGCCGCTGAAGGTCCGCGAGCGGAACAGCTCGAGCGGCATCATCGGCGCGACGCTCCGATGCTCGGTGACAATGAAGCCGGCGAGCGCGAGCGCGCCGCCGCCGAGGCCGGCGAGCACGCGCGCATCGCCCCAGCCGCGCGTGGCGGCGGCGATCAGCGCGTAGACGAGCGCGCCGAGTCCCGCGCACACGAGCACTGCGCCCGGCCAGTCGAGCGTGCTGCCCGCCTGGGGATCGCGGCTCTCGGGCACGTGCCGCAGCGTGATCCACACGGTCGGAAGCGCAAGCAGTGGATTGATGAGAAAGATCATGCGCCAGGAGGCATGATCGACCAGCGCGCCACCGAGGAGCGGCGCGATGCCTGCGGCGATCGCCGAGGCGCCGGACCAGATGCCGATCGCCGCACCGCGCTCCTTTTCGGCGTAGGCCGCGGCAATCAGCGCGAGCGAGCAGGGCACGAGCAGCGCCGCACCGAGCCCCTGCAGGGTGCGTGCGGCGATCAGCGTACGCACCTCCGGTGCCACTCCACAGACGAGTGAGGCCGCCGCGAACAGCGCGACGCCGATCAGGAACACCCGCCGCCG
>JAFAVO010000324.1 GCA_019242385.1 Gammaproteobacteria bacterium
CGGCTGCGCGCCCGGACGGCGACTTCGATCGGCCCGCTGCGGGAGGTATCGAGCGGCAGCTGAAATTCGCGCCACGCGAAGCGACCGACGTCGCGCCCGAGCTTCGCCTCGCGCCAGCTCTGGCGCCCATCCAAGGACACCTCGACCGCCGCGATACCCGCACCCCCATCCCAGGCCTTGCCCGCAAGCTCGACCGGCTCGCCGCGCCGCACCGGTGTTGCCGCCATCGGGCTCGTGATGAGGGAGTTGACGAGCATCTCGGTGATCGGTGTGTTCTCCGCTGTCTCCTGGGTGGTGAAGCGAGCCGTGGCAAAAGCACCGGTCGGGATGCGGTAGGCGGCTTTCATCCAGAAGCCATCGAAGGCAGTGGGCTGGATGCGAATGTCGGTGAGGTGCTTCATCCAGTAGGTCCCGGTCCATCCCGGCACGACGAGCCGTGCCGGAGCCCCGTTCCAGTGCGGCAGCGGCTGTCCGTTCATCTCGTAGGCGATGAGCGTGTGCTCATCGAGAGCGCGATCGACCGGCAGGCTCTTGAGGAAGTCCGGTGTCGCAGGCAGCAGCGGCCCATCCGCGCCGTTGAAGACCACTTCCACGGCATCGGCAGCCACCCCGGCCTTATGCAGCACATCGCGCAGCCGCACCCCGGTCCAGACTGCATTGCCGATCGCGCCATGGCGCCACTGCACCCCCGCTGCCCGCGGGGAGAACAGTCCGCGCCGGAAGCCCGAGCACTGGTTGACCGCGCTGATGCTGACCTTCTCGAAGCCGTGCTTCAGCTCGCGCAGCGACAGCGTCAGGCTCCGCTGTGCGCTGGGTCCCCCGACCTGCAGCTGCCAGCTGGCGACATCGACGAACGGGATGTTCGCCAGGTGGTAGCGCACGAAGAAAGCCGAGTTGTCGGTGTAGAGCGGCGCGAGATCCGCGAGCGGCGTCTCGAAATTCGGCGGCCGGAAGGTGCGCTGGATGAGAGCCCGCTTGCCGGGAAGCGCACCGAGCCGCTCCTCTCCATCGGTCGGGCCGGCCGAGACGAGCGTATCCGCGCTAGCGCGCGCTGCCAGCCATCCCGCCGCCGCGCCGAGGAGTGCCGCGCGCCGTGTGTACACCTCAGGAGCAGCTCTTGCCGTACGCGGCGCGGGCCCCCGCGGACTTCGCCGCCGCCTCCGTCATGTACTCACCCTGCTTGGTCTTGCCGTACCACTGATCTCCCTGGCAGTGATAGACCTTGCTCTCGGTGTTCACCCATACCTTGCCCGCTCCGCCACCGGGTGCGGGCTGTGCGGGCGGCACGTATCTCGGTCCGGCTCCCGCCGGAGAAGCCGCCGCGGCGCCACCCGCAGCGCCTGCAGTCGCCGCTTGCGTGCCGGCTCCTGTGGATCCCGCCGCCGCACCACCGGCCGCCGTCGCCGACTTATTGATGCCGCCGTGTCCACTGCAGGCGCCACGCCCGCCGTGCGGTGAGGTCGTGCCGTCCTTGCACACCACCGGTCCACCGCCCGCCGGGGAGGCGCCACTTGCCGGGGATGAACCGCCGGCCGAGGACGAGCCGCTCGCCGCGCCTGCGGACGCACCTGCCGCCGGCGCTGCGCCCGGAGCGGTGCCGCCGCTCGAGGCCGCCTTGTTGACGCCCCCGTGCCCGCTGCATGCGCCACGGCCGGAATGAGTGGAAGTCGTGCCGTCCTTGCACACCACCGCTCCGGCGCCGGCCGAGGGGGCGGAGCTCGCGGCAGACGGCGCTGCCGCCGACGGCGTAGCTGCCGAAGTCGAGGCTGAGCCTGCAGAGGCGGACTTGTTTATTCCGCCGTGTCCGCTGCAGGCACCGCGTCCGCCATGAGGCGAGGTCGTACCGTCGTTGCACACGACCGGAGTGCTCGAGGTGCTCTGGGCGGATGACGTCGCAGGGACGGCAAGCAGCGCGCCGGTGAGCAGGACGCCGAGGACCAGGCCGTTTACTTTTGTTGTTACCGAGAACATGGGCAACTCTCCTTCCGCGCACGGATGGATCGGAGCGACAGAATACCCCATGGGAGCTCTGCGCAGGTACGGCAGGCAGACAGTGTAGGATCATGGCCCATGGTGATGCGACTTGCCGGCCTGCTGATGCTCGCGTTGCTGACCTGTGCGACGCCGGCGCGCGCCGACTGGATGCAGCGCACCGAAGCCATCATGGGCACGCGCTGCTATGTGGAGCTGTGGGCCGATGACCCGGAGAGGGGTAACGAGGCTATCGATGCGGTCATGGCCGAGCTGCGCCGCATCGACAACCTCATGAGCCATTACAAGCCCGAGAGCCAGCTGTCGCAGATCAATCAGTACGCCAACGAGCGGCCCGTGGAGGTCGACAAGGAGCTCTTCGACCTCATCAAGGTCTCGACGCATTACTCGCAGATCACCGAGGGTGCCTTCGATATCACCTACGCGAGTGTCGGCTACCTCTACGACTACCCCAATCACGTCCACCCGACCGAGGCGCAGATCCGCGCCAAGCTTCCGGCGGTCAACTGGCGCAACATGCTGCTCGATGAGGCCCACCACACGGTGCGCTTCGAGCACCCCGGAATGCGCATCGACCTGGGCGGTATCGGCAAGGGTTATGCCGTCGACCGCGGCATCGAGATCCTCAAGTCACGGGGTGTCACCCGGGCGCTGGTGACCGCGGGCGGCGACAGCCGCATCATCGGCGATCGCATGGGCCGCCCCTGGCTGGTCGCCATACGCCACCCCGACAACCCGAACAAGGTGGTGACGCGGATTCCGCTCGCCGATTCCGCGGTGTCCACCTCCGGCGACTACGAGCGCTTCTTCGACGAGGACGGCGTGCGGTACCACCACATCATCGATCCGCACACCGGGCATTCGGCGAGCAAGGTGCGTAGCGCGACCATCCTCGCGCCGACCGCCACCCAGACCGATGGCATGTCGAAGACGGCCTTCGTGCTGGGTCCCGAGAAGGCACTCGAGATCATCAACCGCATGCCCGAATACGACGCGGTCTTCGTCCTGCCGGACGGCCAGGTGCTGTACTCGAATGGTTTGCGCCCACCCGCTCCGCGGGCGCCTGGGGCGCCGGCCGCGGCTACTGAGGCGCGCTCTGCCCGGCCCTGAGCAGCGCGTCCACCTCGGCCTCGGCCGCAAGCCAATCCTCGGTCTCGTGCCCCGGTACGAAGCCGCGCCGCTCGGCGCGCAGATACGCCGCCTGGGCGATCAGCGCGTGACGCGCTTCGGCGCTCACCTGCGCACGCGGCTCCATTGCCGGTGAAGATTTTCGGGGACCGGGCGGGCGGCGGGCGGTGTCGGCGGGGTTGACGGGGTCGGGCGAGCGGCGATTGGCCATCGTTTCCTCCTTGCAAGCGCTACGACGGACTTTGCACGTCTCGAGCGGGCCGGTGCAAGCGGTGAACGGGCTGCAGCGTCCGCGGAAAGTGTCCGCGCAGCGTCCGCGCGTCCGCGGCGCGGACAGTGCAGCGAGGCGGCAGCGAGCTTGCACGCGCGATCACTGCGTGAGATTTGCAGCGAACTCAGTCCCTTGGCGCGGCTGCTTGCCCGGTCGCCTGCAGCTGGCATGGTGGATGCACAGCTACCCGGGCATGAAGCTCGCACAGCTGAAGAAAATTCCCCCCGGCGAGCCCGCGACGAGCGCCGCCGGCAGCGGGATGCGCGGCACGGACGCGCAGGATTCGCCCCGCTCGGTGCCACTGACGATCTGGCGCCGGCACCGTGTTGCACTTGGTCTCGCCGCCGCCGCCATCGTGCTGCTCCTCGGCGCGCTCGCCATCAACGGCTGGCTCGGCACCGGTGAGGTGGTGGCCGGGGAGCGGCTGCGGATTGCGCGCGTGAGCCGCGGCCACTTCGTGCGCGATGTCGCGGCGGAGGGCACGGTGGTTGCGGCGGTGAGCCCTACCCTCTTCGCCATCGCACCGGGCACGGTCAGCTACGCGGTCCGGGCCGGCGATGCGGTACACAAGGGAGAAGTGCTCGCCGCGCTCGAGAGCCCAGAGCTCACCAACGAGCTGCAGCGCGAGCAGGCAACCCTCGGCAGCCTCGATGCCGCACTCGCACGGCAGCAGATCGAGATCCGCCGGCAGATGCTCACCAGCCAGCAGCACGCGGACCTGGCGCAGGTCGCAATCGACGCCGCCGAGCGCGAGCTGAAGCGCTCGCAATGGGCCTGGGACCAGCGCGTCATCAGCGAGCGCGATTACACGCGCGCGATCGATGAGGTGAAGACCTCGAAGCTCAACTTCGATCATGCGCGCGACACCGCCGCGCTCGAGCGCGACAGTCTCGCCCTCGAGCTGCGCACCCGGCGCCTGGAGCGGGACCGGCAGGCGCTTACCGTTGCGGGGCTCACCGCACGGGTCGCCGAGCTCAACGTGCGCTCCCCCGTCGATGGCACGGTCGCCAACCTCGCCCAGCCGCAACGCACGCGAGTCGCCGCGAACGCTCCGCTGCTGACCGTCGTCGATCTGTCGGCTTTCGAGATCGAGTTCCAGGTGGCCGAGGTCTACGCGCGCGACATTCGCCCCGGGATGCCGGCGGAAGTCACGGTCGAAGGCCGCACCGTGCCCGGCACGGTGACGGCGGTCTCTCCCGAGGTGCGCCAGAACCAGGTGACCGGGCGCGTGAAGTTTCGTGGCCCGCAGCCCCCGGGGCTTCGGCAGAACGAGCGCACCGGAGTGCGGATCGTGCTCGATGAGCGCGAGGGCGTGCTCAAGTTCGAGCGCGGGCCGTTCATTGATGAGAATACGCACGCGCTCTACGTGGTGCGCGGCTCACACGCGCTGCGCACCCCGGTGCTGCTGGGCGCCGCCTCGGTGAGTGAGATCGAGGTCGTGCGCGGCCTCGTAGCCGGCGATGAGGTGGTGACCTCCGACATGCGCGATGCCGGCCGCGCGGCGCGCATCACCATTGCCCACTGATTACAGGAAACACTCCCATGCTCACGATGCACGATGTCAGCAAGATCTACCGCACCGAGCTCATCGAGACCTACGCGCTGCGCAGTTTCTCGCTCGAGGTCTCCGCGGGCGAGTTCGTCGCCATCACCGGTCCCTCCGGCTCCGGCAAGACTACTTTCCTCAACGTGGCGGGGCTCCTCGAGGAGTTCGATTCCGGCAGCTACCTGCTCGAAGGCCAGGATGTGCGCGGACTCTCCGACGATGTGCGCTCGCGGCTGCGCAATGAGCGCATCGGCTTCATTTTCCAGAGCTTCAATCTCATTCCCGACCTCGACGTCTACGACAACGTGGAGTTGCCGTTGCGCTACCGGCGGCTGAGCGGCGCGGACCGGCGCGAGCGCATCGGCAGCGCGCTCGAGCTGGTCGGGCTCGCCTCGCGCGCCCGCCACATGCCCTCCCAGCTCTCCGGTGGCCAGCAGCAGCGCGTCGCGATCGCCCGCGCCATCGCCGGCGATCCGGCTTTCCTGCTCGCGGACGAGCCGACCGGCAACCTCGACTCGCTCATGTCGCGCCAGGTCATGGACCTGCTCGAGCAGATCAACGACATGGGCACCACCATCCTGCTCGTGACGCACGATCCCGAGCTAGCGCGGCGTGCGCAACGCAACGTGCACCTCGTCGATGGCCAGATCTCGGACTTCCGCGTCTACGAGCCGCGGCCCGCGGCCAGCGCCGGCTCCGCCGGCACCGCCGGCGCCGCGCACATCTGAATGAGCTCACCGCGCGAAGGAGCGAACATGTTCGGCTACTACCTGCGACTTGCGCTACGGAGCTTCGCCCGCAACCGGGGCATTACGGTACTTATGGTGCTCGCCATCGCCCTCGGTATCGCCGTGTGCGTGATGACCCTCACCGTGTACCACGCCATGTCCGGCAACCCCATCTGGTGGAAGAACGACCGGCTGTATGCGGTCACCATGGACAACTGGGATCCGAACCACCCGCTCAATCCCAAGACTGACCTGCCACCCCCGGAGATGACCTACAAGGACACTCAGTTCCTGCTGCGCTCCACCATTCCGCTGCGCAAGGTGGTGATGTACAGCACCGAGGGAGTGATCAGCGACGCCGGCGCGGTACGCCCGATGGAGGTCGCGACCCGGGTCACCACCGCTGACTTCTTCGCCATGTTCGAGGTGCCCTTTCTCTACGGCAACGGCTGGAGCGCGAGCGCCGATCAGCCCGCCCAGCCGCTCATCGTGCTCTCGCGCGCCGAGAATGAGCGCTTGTTCGGCGGCGCCAACAGCGTCGGCCGCACGCTGCGCTGGAACGATCACGAGTTCCGCGTCATCGGCGTACTCGATGACTGGTTTCCGCGGCCGCGCTACTACGATTTGAACGGCGGGGCATTCGTGCTACCCGATGCCGCTTATATCCCCTACGGCTGGGGCTCGGAGCTGCAGCTGTTTAACAAGGAAGAGAACGACTGCTGGCGGCCCGAGAAGCTCGACACCTTCAAAGACTACGAGGCGTCCGACTGCGTCTGGCAGCAGATGTGGGTCGAATTACCCGACGCGGCGAGCCGCGAGCGCTTCCAGTCGTTGATGGACGGCTATTGGGTCGAGCAGCGCAAGGCCGGGCGGTTTCCGCGGCCGAAGAACAACCGCCTCACCAACGTCTCGCAGTGGCTGCGTGACAACCAGGTCGTGGCCAACGACAACCGGGTGCTCGTGGGTCTGGCGTTCGCCTTTCTCGCCCTGTGCCTGCTCAACACCGTCGGGCTGCTGCTCGCCAAGTTCCTGAACGGCGCGGCGGTCACCGGCATCCGCCGCGCACTCGGCGCGAGCCGCCGGCAGATCTTCGCTCAGCTCCTCATCGAAGTGGCGATCGTCTCGCTGCTCGGCGCGCTGCTCGGCCTCGCGCTCGCTGCGCTCGGCCTGATCGCGGTGCACCACTTGTATGCGGCCGCACACTTGGGCGAGCGCGGCGGCTACCAGGAGCTGATGCATTTCGATGCCGTCGGCGTGGTCTGGGCGGTCATACTCGCGTTCGTAGCCACACTGGCCGCGGGCTTCTACCCCGCCTGGCGTATCGGCCGACTCTCCCCCGCGGTTTACCTGAAGAGTCAGTGAGGAGCTCGCCATGAGTCTCGACATCCGGCCTACACTCTCGGCTCTGCTGCGCAACCGCACCGGCGCCGTGCTGGTCGCCGCGCAGGTTGCGATCGCGCTCGCGGTGCTCGCCAACGCCACCTACATCATCGTGCAGCGCCTCGAGACGATTCATCGCCCCACCGGTATCGACGAGAACAACATTCTGGTCGTCGAGAGCGCCGGCTTCACCCCGCGCTTCAATCAGACCGCCTCGGTCCAGGAAGACCTCGCTTACCTGCGCGCGGCACCGGGGGTGATCGCCGCGACCGCGACCAATTCCATTCCGCTCTCGAACGGCGGCAACAATGACTCGCTGGTGACCCGTCCCGGCACGGCGCGTCACGGGTACATCAACGACATCGAGGTCGATGAGCAGGGCCTCGACACGCTCGGCGTCAGGCTCATCGCCGGGCGCAATTTCCGTCACCAGGAGATCCAGCCGGCGCTCACCCGCAACGACGCCGCGCACTTCGTACCCGTGATCATCGTCAGCCGTGCGCTCGGGGAATACCTGTTCCCGCAGCAGAATCCGCTCGGCAAGCAGGTGTGGGACGCCTTCGATCATCCGGCGACCATCATCGGAGTGGTCGACCCGGTGATGGGCGCCTTCCCCGCGAGCGACCACCCGGAGCGGGTCTTCTTTCTGCCACGCATGCCCGATGAGTTCATCGTGGTGCGTTACCTGGTGCGCACCCAGCCGGGCGAGCGCGACACTGTCGCGCGCCTCATCGAGTCGCATCTCGCCAGCTCGAATCCCGACCGCGTGCTCAACTTCGTGCGGCCGCTCAGCTACTTCAAGAACCTGAGCTATCTCGGGGATAGCTCGATGGAGCTCTACCTGGTGACGGTCACGGCGCTGGTGATCGCCGTGACCAGTCTCGGCGTGTTCGCACTCGCCACGTTCAATGTCAGCACACGCACCAAGCAGATCGGCACGCGGCGCGCGGTCGGCGCACGCCGCCGCGATGTGGTGCAGTACTTCATGGTCGAGAACGGGCTGATCACCAGCGCGGGCGTGCTCGCCGGCTGTGGGCTCGCGCTGGCGGCGGGGTACTGGCTGTCCGTGCGCTACGCGCTGCCGCGGCTCGAGCTTTATTACCTGGTCGGTGGCGTGGTGCTGCTCTGGGCCATCGGCCAGCTCGCCGCCTGGCAGCCGGCGCGGCGCGCGGCGTCCGTCCAGCCCTCGGTCGCGACGCGCAGCGTATGAGCCGCGTCCGGGCGGCGTACGGGTGTTAGCATCGCAGCCATGAGCACGGCCTCTGCGGGATCGCTGCAGGCGAGCCTCGCCAACCGCACGGTCCTCGTCATCGATGACAGCGAAGCGGTGCAAACCGCGTTCGAGGTGCTGCTGTCCCTGCACGGCGCCAAGGTGCTCGCGGTAGCCAGTCCGGCCGAGGGGCTCGCCGCGCTGGCGTGCGGCAGCGTCGACCTCGTGATCCAGGACATGAACTTCCGCCGCGAAGCCACGAGCGGTGAGGAGGGCATCGCGCTCTTTCGCGAGATCAAGGCGCGCTTCCCGGACGTGCCGATCGTGCTGCTCACCGCGTGGACGCACCTCGAGACCGCGGTCGAGCTGGTGCGCGCCGGTGCCGCCGACTACATCGCCAAGCCCTGGGACGACGCACGGCTCCTCACCAGCGTGCGCAACCTGCTCGACCTGCGCAGCGCGCGTGCCGAAGCCGCCGCGCTGCGCAGCGCACGGCGCGAGGCGCGCGCGGCACTCGCCGAGAGCTTCGACCTGCGGGGCATGGTGTATGAGAGCGAGGCGATGCACACCGTGGCGTGCACCGCGACGCAGGTGGCGCGCGCGGACGTTCCGGTGCTGATCCTCGGCCCGAACGGTGTAGGCAAGGAGATCATGGCGGACATCCTGCAGGCCAATTCCGAGCGCGCCACGCGCCCTTATCTCAAGGTAAACCTCGGTGCGCTGCCGACCGAGCTGATAGAGGCGGAGCTCTTCGGCACCGAGGCCGGTGCTTTCACCGGCGCTCGCGCCCGTACCGGGCGTTTCGAAGCGGCCGACGGCGGTACGCTGTTCCTCGATGAGCTCGGCACCCTGAGCGGCAGCGGTCAGGCCAAGCTGCTGCGGGTGCTACAGACCGGGGAATTCGAGCGACTGGGCTCGAACGTGACGCGGCGCACGCGTGTGCGGGTCATCGCCGCCACCAACATCAACCTGCGGCAGGCGATCCGCGCCGGCAGCTTCCGCGAGGACCTGTATTACCGGCTGAGCGTCATCGAGCTCGAGGTGCCTGCGCTCGCCGAGCGGCGCGAGGACATCCTGCCGCTCGCGCGCCACTTCCTCGAGCGCGGCTTTGCGCTCGCGCCCGCAGCCGAGGAGGCGTTGCTGCGACATCCATGGCCGGGGAATGTCCGCGAGCTGCAGAATGCGATCCGGCGCGCGTGCCTGCTGGCCGGCGGCAGCGTCATCGGCGTGAGCGCATTGAATCTGCCGCCGGTGACCGCGCCGGGCGATGAAGCCGCGCATCTCGACCGCAGCGCCATCGAGCAGGCACTCGGGCGCGCGCGCGGTGTGGTCGCGCGCGCGGCACGCGAGCTGGGACTGTCGCGGCAGGCGCTCTACCGGCGCATGGAGAAGCTCGGCCTGCGGGCTTCCTGATGCGGCGCGCCTCACTCGCCGGCCGTGCCACGGCGGCACTCATCGCGAGCGGCGCGCTGGCCGCCGCGCTGACTGCGGTGCTGCTGCGCTGGCTGTCCCCGCCCTCCTCTGCACTCGTGAGCCTCGGCACAGTCATCCTGCTCGCGCTCTGGCTCGCACCACGTGTGGCGCGTCCGTGGGTCGGGGTGGTGCGCGCGGTGCGTGACGGCATCCTCAGCCTCCACGACCACGACTTCAGTATGAACGTCGCGGCGACGTCCGATCCCGATCTGAGCGCGCTCAGCCACGCCTACAACTCCCTCGGCGATGTGCTGCGGCACGAGCGGCTCGACCTCTACCAGCGCGAGCTGCTGCTCGACACGGTAATCCAGGCGACACCGCTCGCATTGGTGCTGATCGGCGCTGGCGGGCGTGTCATCTATAGCAACATCGCCGCACGGCAGCTGCTGCACGCCGGCCACAAGCTCGAGGGTCTGGAGTTCGAGACGGTGCTCGCGCACTCCCCCGTGCCGCTACGGGAGGCACTCGGGGGCGATGGCGATACCCTCTTCACCATGGAGATCTCCGGCGAAGCCCAGGTCTACCACCTCGCACAGCGGCGTTTTCTCCTCAATGCACGGTCACACCGGCTGGTATTGCTGAAGCAGCTCACGCGCGAGCTGGCGGCGCAGGAAGTCGCCGTGTGGAAGAAGGTGATCCGGGTCATCGCGCACGAGCTCAACAACTCCCTGGCACCGATCACCTCGCTCGCTCACTCGGGACGTTTGCTCGCGCAGCAACCCGATGAGGGGCAACTCGAGCGCGTATTCAATACCATCGGGGAGCGGGCGGCGCACCTCGCGAGCTTCATCGATGGCTACGCGCGCTTCGCCAAGCTGCCGCGGCCACGGCCGACCAGCGTCTCCTGGGAGCGCTTTCTGTCGCGGCTCGAAGGAACCCTGCCGTTCCGCATCGATGGGGCGGTACCACAGCAGCCGGCGAGCTTCGATGAGAGTCAGGTCGAGCAAGTGATGATCAACCTGCTCAAGAACGCCGCCGAATCGGGCTCCTCACCGGCCGAGATCACCGTCGCGGTGCGCGCGGCGGCTCCGGGCTTCCGCGTGGAGGTGTCCGATCGTGGCAGTGGCTTGAGCGACAGCACCTTGCGCGATGCGCTGCTGCCCTTCTACTCCACCAAGCCCGCCGGCACCGGGCTCGGGCTCACGCTGTGCCGCGAGATCATCGAGGCGCACGGCGGTACGCTCAGCCTCGCAAACCGAGCCGGCGGTGGAGCGCTGGTCACGGTCTGGCTGCCGTAGTGAGAAGCTGACGCCGAGCTTGGCGCGCCGGCAT
>JAFAVO010000049.1 GCA_019242385.1 Gammaproteobacteria bacterium
CTCGAGGAGGGCGTGATTGGCAGCAATGCCGCGTCCGGAGTGCACGTTGGCGAGCGGCTCGAACTCCGGCAGCTCGAGCTTCGGCAGCGCCTGCGCATCGCGTATCAGGGTCAGCATCTTCTCGCGCCACTGCGCGTAAAGGCGCTCCCAGTTGCCGTAATAGTAGAAGGCGCGCTGCTGGAACTCCTGCGTGCGACGGGCGATCTCGGCCGGATCGGTCACGGCATTGCCGCCGATGTAGACACGCCCGTTGATGATGCGGTAATCGATCCCGAGTGTGGTCGGAATGCAGTGCACGCGGGTCGTGGAGGAGCCGAGAGCGCAGTAGGCCGCCTCGGCGGTAACCATGTCGAAGGCCGACATCGGTTCCGGAAAATGCATCGAGTTGTAGAACCAGAATCGACCGTCGTCCGCCGGCGTGAACTGCATGTAGTAGGGATAGGCGGCCTGCGCGCGCTCGGTGCCGGGCACTACCTTCAGCGAGCTCGGAGCCGGGAAGGCGGCGGATTCGTTACTCATGGCGATCGGCTCTCCGGCGCGCTGGCGCGGGGATGCGTGAGTTGTGTCTCAAGGTTACCCCCAGTACGTGCGCGGGGCGAGGCGCAGGGGCGAAGCTCGCGCCTCCGAGCTGGCAACACGCCGGAAGAGATGTATGCCATGCTTACAAATTCGCTTTGCCGATAATGAGTTAACTGATGCAGCCAGGCGAACTGCTGTGGACCCCGGGACCGGAGCGCATCGCCCTTGCCAATGTCACGGCACTGGCGAGCTGGCTGGCTCGCGAGCGCGGTCGGCGGTTCGCGGACTACCAGGCGCTGTGGCGCTGGTCGGTCGAGGACCTGGAAGGCTTCTGGCAGGCGCTGTGGGACTACTTCGGCATTGAATCCTCCGCGCCGCACACACGGGTGCTCGGACGACGCACCATGCCCGGCGCGGAGTGGTTTCCCGGCGCGCGCCTCAATTACGCGCAGCACGTCCTGCGGCGCGAGAGCGCAGGCGGTGACGTGCTCCTGCACCTGAGCGAGACGCGCCCGCTCACCGCGCTGCCCTGGGCGACGCTCGGTGCGCAGGTGCGCACACTCGCGACCGAGCTGCGCGCCCTCGGCATAAAGCCGGGAGACCGGGTCGTGGCGTGGATGCCGAACATCCCGGAGACCATGGTTGCGATGCTCGCCACCACGGCGATCGGGGCGATCTGGGCGTGCTGCTCGCCGGATTTCGGCGAGCGCGGCACGCTCGACCGCCTGGCGCAACTCTCGCCGAAACTGCTGTTCAGCGTCGACGGCTACCGCTACGGCGGCAAGCCCTTCGACCGGCGCAGCCAGCTGCGTGATATCGCCCGCAGCCTGATTTCCCTCGAGCACCTCATCTACCTGCCCTACCTGGAACCGGAGGAGCGCTCGCTGCCCCTGGCCTCGGCACGACAGTGGCACGAGCATTTCGAGCGACCGGCGGTGCCGGCGGAGCAATTCGAATTCGAGCAGGTCGCCTTCGATCATCCGCTGTGGACGCTGTTCTCCTCGGGCACGACCGGCCTGCCCAAGCCGATCGTGCATGGGCACGGCGGCATCCTGCTCGAGAACCTGAAGAACGCCACGTTCCACTTCGACCTGCGTGCCGGCGATCGCGTGTTCTTCTACACGACGAGCGGCTGGATGCTGTGGAATTTCATCACCAGCATACCGCTCACCGGCGCCCTGCCGGTGCTGTATGACGGGCACCCCGCTTACCCGGCGCCGGATGTACTGTGGAAGATGGCGGATGAGGCCGGGGTCGCCTCCTTCGGTGCGAGCCCCACGTATGTGGATCAACTCAGCCGCTCGGGCATCGTGCCGCGCGATCGCTACGGTCTCGGGCAGCTTCGCACCATCAACCTCGCCGGCTCGCCGGCGACGCCCGAGAGCATGGCCTGGTTCTATCGCAACGTGAAGGCGGACCTCTGGGTCGCCAACGGCAGCGGCGGCACCGATTGCTGCACCGGGTTCGTCGGCGGTGTGCCGACGCTGCCGGTGCGCGCCGGCGAGATCCAGGCGCCGCAGCTCGGCGTCTCCGTCAAAGCCTTCAACGCCCGTGGCGAGAGCGTGGTCGATGAGGTCGGTGAGCTCGTGCTGACCGAGCCCATGCCCTCGATGCCGCTGCGCTTCTGGAACGACCCTGAGGATCGTCGCTACCTCGAGACCTACTTCCAGGAATTTCCCGGCGTGTGGCGCCACGGGGACTTCTTCCGCATCGACGGGCAGGGACGCTGCTTCGTGCTCGGGCGCTCGGACGCGACCCTCAACCGCTACGGCATCCGCATCGGCACCGCGGAAATCTATCGGACGCTGACGCTGCTGCCCGAGGTGCAGGACGCGCTCATCGTGAATCTCGATCTTCCGGCCGGCGGGTTCTTCATGCCGCTGTTCGTGAAGCTCGCCGCGGGGGCCGCGCTCGACGCCGACCTCGAGGCGAGGATCCGCGACACCCTGCGGCGCGAGTACACGCCGCGCCACGTGCCGGACAGGATCTATCAGGTGCCGGGCATCCCCTACACCCTCACCGGCAAGAAAATGGAAGTGCCGGTGCGGCGCATCCTGATGGGCGTCGCGCCGGAGAAAGCCGCGAACCGCAGCGGCGTCTCCGACCCGAGCGCGCTCGATTTTTTCATCGCTTACGCGCGAAGCCAACAGGACTACTGCCTCTGATGGTGCGATCGCGGTCTCAGGTGCGCGTCCGCCAGCCTGCGTGATAGCCCTCGCGCGCGGGGCGGGCGTAGGGAGTTGGTGACACCTGCACGCGGATCTCCAGCTGGCGGTGCGGCTCGACGGTGGTCTTGCGCGTGCCGCCCGCCTCTTCGCCCCAGATGAGGGTCAATACATCGCCGATCTCGATGTCCTCATCGACGATGCCGAGCGAGAGGGCGGTGCGCTCGTTGAAGCTGTAGCCCCCGAACATCGAGAGGCCCACCGTCCGGCTGCCCTTGACGATGCGGTCGAAGGATGAGGAGGCGTAGTTGCAGTTGGGGAAGTCCCAGTACTTGTAGTTCTCCTCGCCCGGCGCCAGCAGCGAAGCGAAAATCTTGAGGAGATCTTCGGCGTTCCAGGCGAAGGTCACCTTCTTGCGGTGCGGTCCCTTGGCCTTCTTCTCCAGTGCCTCCCGACCGATGAAGTCGTGGTCGAAGCGGATGAAGGGGCCGTAGCCGAGGTCGAAGGGGGTGGTGTAGTAGTCCTCGATGTTCGCGGATACGAAGCTGCCGCCGATCGAGGTGGTGCCCTCGTAGCCATTCGCCGGCAGCCACTCGCGGTACTTCTGCATGCGTGCACCGGTGTAGACCGCCGGCAGCGGCGAGGGGATCCACCCGGACTCGAGTGTGTTACTCGAGTAGGCCCGTGCCCCGACCGGCATCAGACCGAATTCCCGCCCCGCCTCGAGGATCGCCTCGCGGATCTCCTCGCCCTCGGCATAGGGACCCCAGATCTCGAGCCCCGGAGCGCCCGCCATGCCATGCCGCAGGCAGCGCACCCTGCGACCTTTGATGTTGATCGCATCCATGTGGAAGAACTTCACCTGCGGCAGCGGCCCGCCGTTGACTCTCTCCAGCACCTGCTCGGCCTTCGGCCCCTGGATCTGATAACGGTAGTGCCGGCGGAACACGGCCTTGCCGCGCGGATTGGAGGGCGAGCGCTCATCGCGCACGGCCTCGACCTTGTAGCCGCCGGTCTGAGCGTGAAACTGGATCCAGTTGACCGTGGGGGTGCGGCCGACGAACAGCAGCTCGTGCTGATCGAGGTAGAAGAGGATCCCGTCGCCGATCACGTAGCCGTCGTAACTGCAGGGCACCATCTGCTTCGCCCTGTTCGGCACGAAGTTGGCAAAGCTGTTGATGGTGAGATGCGACGCCAGCTTCAGCGCGTCGGGGCCGCTGATGGTCACCTCCGACATGTGGTGCGACTGGTCATAGAGCACGGCGGTCTTCTGCCAGCCGACCTGCTCGCTCCTCCAGTTGCTGAACTCGCTCGGCACCACCGGATACACGTAGGCGCCCACCTGCGAGTTGCGCAGCAGCTCGACCGTGTTACCGGAACGCTTGAGCAGACTCTCCAGACTCTCGCCACTCATCGCTGCAATTCCCCACGGGCCTTCATTGTTTGAGATGGGCCGCCTCGCCGGCGACCGAATACAGCATCTGCGCGTTGCGCGTCTTCTGGAACTCTTCGAGCGTCTCACCGCGCATGGCGGCGTAGACGTGCAGGTTGGTAATGCCGAGGACCGCGGCCAGCTTCTCCAGCAGAAAGAAAATCACTCCGTAGTGAATGAGCGCCCGCCAGTCGCGCCGCCGCACCAGGTCGCGCTCCTCGGGGGTGAGTGCCGCCTGCGCGAACAGCGGCTCGGGGTCGGCCAGGAAGCGCGCGCGGAATTCCGGCTCGATCAGCCGATGCAAGAAGCTGTTGAGCCGATACGCCTTGACGCTGCGCTCGAGAGTGAAGGGATAGGTGCCCGGAAGCTTCTCGATGCCGGCGAGCTCGCGGCCGATGCGCTCGCGAAATTCCTCATTCGACCCGGCAGGGGCAACCGCCGGCTCGTCTTCGTAGATCACCGTCACGATCGGCGTCATCGAGGGCAGGTAATAAGTGCTGTGGAGCTTGCGCACCCTGGCGGAGAGCGCGCCGCGCATGATGAGCCACATGATCACCTCGGCGCCCTCCAGCCCGCCCCGCTCGGCGTACTGAGCGATGGTCAGCTCGGCGAGCCGCTCGGGCTGGCGCTCGAGCAGGTCGAGGAACTCCATGTCCCAGGGGGTGTTGTTGAAGCCGGACCGCTCCCCGTGCACCTGGTGCGCGAGTCCGCCGGTCGCGACGATGGCTACCCGCAGATCTTCGGGGTAGCTCTGGATCGCGCGCCGCAGCGACTGGCCGAGTCTGAAGCAGCGTCGCGCCGTTGGCGTCGGAAACTCGAGCACACCGACCTGCAGCGGGACGATGGCGCCCGGCCAGCCGGGCTCGTGCGGCCACATCACCGAGAGCGGCGAGAAGCAACCGTGGTCGAGAGGCTTGCCCTGGAAATAGGAGAGGTCGAACTCTTCCGCGGTCAGCGCCGTGGCGATGTGGCGCGCGAGGGCCGGATGTCCCCGCACCGGCGGCAGCTTGCGCGGCCCGCCGCCTTCGTCGGCGACGGCGTACTGCGCGCCGACACCGAGTGCGAAGTGCGAATAGTGATCGAAGAAGAAGGAGGTGACGTGGTCGTTGTAGATGAAGAACAGCACGTCGGGGCGCTGGTCGCGCAGCCATCTCTGCACCGGCTCGTAGCCGGCGAAGATGGGTGCCCACACCGGATCGCTTTGCTTGCGAGCATCGAGCGCGAACCCGATGGTCGGGGTGTGCGAGGAGCCGATCCCGCCCACGATGCTGGCCATGTTGAAGCTCTCGAGGGCCCGGGGTACGGGCCCGCGCTCAGAGATACAGTTCCTTGTTGAGCGGGATGCCGTGCTCGCGGCAGTAGCTCTCGTAGTGATTCATGAACCACCAGACATCGGAGGTCTCGACGAAATTGCCCTTGTCGTCGTACCACTCGAGCGGTCCCTGCAGCCAGCCGAAGAGCTTCACGCCTTTTGGGTCATCGGTCACCAGCGTATGCGTGAGCCCCGGGGTCTCGTAGATGAAGGCTCCGGGCGTCGCGACCCAGTCGTACTCGAGATAGCGCACGCTTCCCTCGAGGCACATCATGACCACCGTGCCGCGGTGCTTGTGCGTTCCCACGACTCCCTTGGACTTGATCCACAGGATGTTGCTGAAGATGTTGTGGCGCACGTCGAAGGCCAGGTGGCGGATGGCGGCGTTGTTGCCAAACGGCACCCACGGGCTGTCCTTCTCATCCGCGCTGACGAAGGTTCCTGGCACCGCGTAGCGCTGGATGACGTCCCGGTACGTCTCGGGAATGTCGACGATCTTGTAGGCGGTCGAAGGCGGCGCCTTGATGCCCTTCGGCGCAGCAGGGGCAGGCTTTCCCTTGGCCGCGGCGGGCGCAGATTTCTGGGCGGTGGAGCTAGGCATGTTCATCCTCCTCGATTCCTGACACAAGGCGCGCGCGCGGGCGGCAGCTGCCCAGCGCAGGCTTCGCAGTCCGGCCGTTGCACACGCCCGGCTTCATTTCCCGCCGAATTCGGCTCTGAGCGAGACATACCACATCCGCGGAGCGTTGTAGTAGCAGCCCACCTCGCCAGCTCCAGCGTTGGGTGAGCCGGCGGTGCAGTAGCGGTCATCGGTGAGATTCGTTCCGCCGACCGCGAGGTCATATTTCCCGCCGGAGGAGATGTAGTGCAATGAAGCGTCCAGTTGTCGCGACGCGGGCCGTCGCAGCTCCGGCGTATTCAGTGAGTCGTTCCACATCTCCGAGGTGTAGGTGAACGCCGCAAGCAGCCGCAGCGTCGCCTGGCTCGGCAACAGGTAGTCGTAGCTCGGCCAGATGGTCCCCTTCCACTTCGGCGTCTTCGGCAGCTGCGCATCGAGCTGCGTGACACCGGGGGGATTTATGGCGCACACCGGATGGGGCCCACCCGCGCCCGGGACTATTGCCGTAGACGGGCAGACATTCGTGCCATCCGGCAGCAGGTACTGCGGAATGTTGGCGTTCGGATTCACGTAGGTGTAGTAGGCATCGATATAAGACCCGGAGAGATTGATCTGCAGGCCGCCGCCGACCAGCCATTGCAGCTCGAGCTCCGCCCCCTTGATCTTGGCGTTGCCGGCGTTGGTGTAGACCGGCGAGATGCCCTGCTGGACGTTGAGCTGGATGCCGGTGTAGTCGGTGTAATAGACCGCCGCGTTGGTGAGCAGCCGGCGGCCAAACCATTCGGACTTGAGCCCGAGCTCGTAGGTGCTCGAATACTCCGGATTGAACCGGGCGAAGGTCGGATCCTGGATGACGGCCGACAGGCGCGTCGTCCAGCCGCCCTGCTTGAAGCCCTTCGCCCAGCTCGCGTAGGCCATCACATCGGGAGTGAAGTGGTACTGAATGCCTACCTTCGGATCGAAGATGTCCCAGCTCTGGCTGTCGGGGGTGTCGGGGAAATAGCGCAGGAACGGCTGCCCGGTCACGATCGGGAAGAGGGTGGACCCCAGCGGGAAGGAGTTCAGATCGCTCTGGCCGCCGAGGAAACTGGTCTTGACGTGCGTGTAGCGCCCACCGGCTGTGAAGCCCCAATTGCCCAGGCGGTAATCGAGGTTGAGGAACGCTGCGTAATCCTCATTCTGGACGTCGTTGGCCACGTCATAGACGTACAGAATGCTCTCGAATGGCACGTAATCGTGCACGTAGCCCGCCTCCTTGAAGTAGTACAGGCCGGCCACGTAGTTGAGGTTGTTGTCCAGGGCCTTGCCGAGCAGCTGGAACTCCTGCGAGACCTGCCACTGATGCTGCGCGTCGGTAACCTCCTGCAGTGTTTCCGGTGTGCCGTCGAGGTCCGTGCCGATGTTCCACTTGATCTGGCGGTAGCCGGTGATCGACTTGAGATCCAGGGTGTCGCTCAGATGGAACACGCCGGTGGCCGAGCCGCCGAACACGTCATTACGCGCAAAGTTCGGACCGGTCGAGTAGGTCGTATCGATGTTGCCGGTTTGCGCGGCCGGAAGACTGAACCAGATGCGCGGCTGGTTCGTGCCCAGGTACGCGGTGCCAGGATGGTTGTTGATGTTGTACGGCCCCGCAGGTCCGCCGACATAGCCCGCTCCGAGGAGCGGGGCGCCGCCGACCGACAACCCCGGAACATGCGCACGCGGCTGG
>JAFAVO010000072.1 GCA_019242385.1 Gammaproteobacteria bacterium
GCGCCGGATGGCTGGGCCGAGCTCCAAGCCAATCTGCTCGGGCAGGTGCGGCAGGGGGAAGTGCCCGAGCGGCGACTCGACGATGCCGTGCGGCGAATGCTGCGGGTCAAGCTGCGCGCGCACCTCGACAGCGAGGGTCGCCCTTCCGCCCGGGCCTTCGCTGGCCATTACGAGTTGCTCGGCGCTCCCGACCATCGCGCGGTCGCTCGTCAGGCGGTGCGCGAGTCGCTCGTGCTGCTGAAGAACGGCCACCACCTGCTGCCGCTGTCGCCTCGAGCGCACGTGCTGGTCGCGGGCGATGCCGCCGACAGCATCGCGCGCCAGAGCGGCGGCTGGACACTCGACTGGCAGGGCACCGAGCCGAACCAGGCTTTTCCGCACGCCGAAACGATCTACGCCGGCATCGCCCACTGCGTGCAGGCGGGCGGCGGCACCGCCACCCTGAGTCCGGAAGGCGCCTTCAGCGAGCGCCCGGATGTGGCCATTGTCGTGTTCGGCGAGCACCCGTATGCCGAATACCAGGGCGATGTGAAGACACTCGAATACAGTCCGGGGGACAAGCACGACCTGGCACTGCTGCGCAGGCTGCGTGCGCAGAGCATTCCCGTGGTCAGCGTCTTTTTGTCGGGGCGGCCGCTGTGGATCAACCCTGAGCTGAACGCGAGTGACAGTTTCGTCGCCGCGTGGTTGCCGGGTGCGGAAGGCGGCGGAGTCGCCGATGTGTTGTTCCGCACCGTGGACGGAGCGGTACGCTATGACTTTCGAGGCCGCTCATCCTTTTCCTGGCCGCGTTCGCCAGCACCACCCGCAGTCGGTGGGCGCCCGGGTGAGCCCCCCTTGTTTCCTTATGGTTACGGGCTCCGCTACGAGGACCCCGGGGAGTTGCCGCAGCTCCCCGAGGGTTGAGCCCGAGGCGCTATTCGCCCGCTCCCACCGCCACCCATGCGAGGTCGCGGTTGGAGACCGCGGCGGTGTCGAAGCCGCGTGCGGCGGCGGCCATGCGCGTCAGCGCCTGGGCGAGGGGCATCGGCGGCGCCGTATCGCCCTTTTTCGCCTTGTGGAAGCGCACCGGATTGATACGGGCCACGACATAATTACGCAGGTACGGCGACTTGAAGCCGCGTGCCTGCAGCGCGCCGATGATCTTTTTGACCTGCGCATCGATCTGCAGGAGCCGGGCGGCGAAATCCGCCCGCTGCGCGAGGCTCCCCGTCAGCGCCCGGTCGCTGAAGCGGTCGACCTTCTTGAGGAAGGCGCTGTAGGCGCCGCCGGCAAAGCCCGCTGAGTCCTCATAGACGATACCGAGTGTCAAAAGCTCCGGCGCTTCGAACTCGGCGCTGAAGCTGCTCTCGCGCTCGCTGCCGCGGCGCTCGGCGAGATTGCGGGCCATGCGGATCACCTCGAGGCTGCGATCCTTGAGGTTGTGAGCTTTCTCGGTGTTGAGTGCGAGGATGCGATAGGCGAGTGACTCGTCTCCCGAGATGAGCGCAGTGATCTGCTTCAGGCCCAGCACTTTCCCGGCGGCCAGACGATGGCGGCCGTTGGGCGTCCACAGTCCGCCGTCCTCGCCCCGTACCACGATGAGCGGATCGAGGAAGGCGGCGGTCTCATCGATCTTGGCGGCGAGACGCTTGGCGTGTGTCGGGGAGAGGTCGCGCTGGAACGGTGTGGGTTGCACCGCACCGAGCGGCAGACTCGCCAGCAACAGCGGCCGCCCGCCGAGGGGCTCGCGGTAGCCGCCGATCGGTGCGCCGCCGGCCTGGCGCACGAGATTCACCAGCTCCGCAAGGTCGGCGCTGTCGAGCCCGATGGCGACTTCGCCCGCCTCCAGTCCGCGCGCGGCTTTGCCCGGTGCAAGCCGGCCGCGCGTGCGGCGTGTGGCTGGTGCCGCGCGCCTGCGCGCCGAAGCGCTCTTACTGCGTGTTGCCATGGGGGTGAAATCTCCCTTGCGGAGCAGTGTGCGAGAATGGCCGATTGCACAGAATGTTGCCATGGACTCCATTACGCGTCTTGCTTCCGCTGCCGGGCAGTTGCCGGCGCAGCGCCTGGATGAGAGCGGCCGCGCGCATGTGGATCAGCGCGCGGTGCTGGCGCTCGCCCTGCCGCTCATGGCGAACAGTGCGGTGCAGATCGTCCTCAACCTCACGGACATGTGGTTCATGGGCCGCATTTCCACGCGTGCGCTGGCGGCGGTCGGTGCGGTGCAATGGCTGGTCATCGTCGTGGTGCTGGTGCTCGGCGGCGCGGGCACTGCGGTGCAGACGCTGGTCGCGCAGGCCTACGGCGCGGGCCGCTACCGCCGCGCGGCGCAGGCGGTATGGACCTCGATGTGGGCGATGGGGTGTGCGGCGCCGCTCTTCGTCCTGATCGGGGCGGCGCGGCACCTGGTGCTCGCGCCCTTTGGGTTCGACGCGGACGTGGAGCAGCTGGCCGCTGCCTTCTGGTTCCCGCGCGTCGGCGGAGCCTGCATCGGCGCGGCGGTCTGGGCGATGCTCGGATTCTTCAACGGCATCGGCCGACCGCGCACCACGCTCCTCATCAGCATCGTGACCACCGCGACGAACGCGGTGCTCAACCAGGAGTTTATCTTTCGCCTCGGCTTCGGCATCGCCGGCTCCGCGTGGGCGACGAACGTGGCACAGCTCATCGGCCTCGCTTTCGCGCTGACCTTGTTCCTCGGCCGCGGTTACCGCCAGCGGTACGGCTCGCACCTCACCTGGCGTCTGCACGGGGCGCGGCTGATGCAGCAGCTGCGCCTCGGGGTGCCCATGGGCCTCTCCCCGGCGGCGGACCTGCTCGGCTTTGCAATCTTCCAGATGATGCAGACGCGGCTCGGCACTGCCGGCGGGGCCGCGACGCAGATCGTGGTGATCCTGACATCGCTCGCCTACATGCCTGGGTTCGGCATCGCCTCGGCGGGCACCACACTGGTCGGGCAGTCGATCGGTGCCGGGGCGCGTGACTGGGCACAACGGGTCGGCGAGCGCGTCATCCTGCTCACCGCCTGCTACATGGGCGGAATCGGCGTGCTGATCGCACTCGGTGGTCCCTGGGTGCTGCCCTTCTTCACCGGTGCTCACGACGCCGATGCACAGCCGGCCATCGCCATCGGCATGCAGCTGTTGTGGCTCGCGGCAGGCTATCAGTTCTTCGACGGCCTCAATCTCGGCAGCAGCATGTGCCTGCGCGGCGCGGGCGACGTGCGCGTGCCGGCGGCGCTGGTGCTCGCGCTGTCGTTGCTGTTGTTCGTGCCGCTCGCGCACGCCTTGACCTTCGCGCCGGGCCAGGGATGGGTGCGATTTCTGCCGCAGCTCGGCTGGGGCGCCTTCGGCGGCTGGATTGCGGTACTCATATATATCATCGTGCTCGGCACCAGCCTGTTCCTGCGCTGGCGCTCACGCGCCTGGCAACGGATCTACCTGTGACCCTCGATGGCCGGCGCGTGCCGCCGTGTTGATGGCACTGAAGAGCCTGTTGCACACGCTGCTGCTGCCGCCGGGCGGACCGCTGTTGCTGGCGATCGCCGGCGCATGGCTCGTGATGCGCCATGGCGCTGGCCGAGCGCGCCGGACCGGCATCGCACTGCTTTGCATAGGGCTTGCCTCGCTCTGGCTGCTCGCGACTCCACTCCTCGCCGGGGTGCTGACACGCGCGGCACAGCGCTCCCCGGCGCTCGACCTGAGCCATCCGGTGCAGGCGCAGGCCATCGTCATCCTCGGCGGCGAAGGCAAGCGTCCGACAGCGCCCGAATATGCCGGTGAGCCGGCGACCGACCAGCGCATGCTCGAACGCGTCACTTATGCGGCGTACGTGGCGCGACGCACCGGGTTACCGATCGCGGTCTCCGGCACTCAGGCGGAAGCGTCGGCCATGCGCGCCTCGCTGGCGCGGGATTTCGGCCTGGTGACGCGCTGGGCGGAGGACCGCTCGCGCGACACCTTCGAGAATGCGGAGTTCAGCGCAGCACTGCTGCGGCCGCTCGGTATCGACCGCATCGTGCTGGTGACCGATGCCGACCACGAGTGGCGTGCCGTGCAGGAATTCACCAGCGCGGGTTTTACCGTCGTGCCGGCTCCCGTCGGGCTGGACGTGCCGAGTGAGATCGAGCTGCGCAGCTTCATCCCGAGCCCGAGCGCGTTGCTGCGCTCGAGTGCGGCGCTGTACGAGCTGCTCGGAGATCTGGCGCGGCGCACATTCGCCGTGCTGCATCTGCGGCGGCACGGGCGCTGAGGGCACGCGTCCAGAGGCGGAGCGCGTGTTCGATCGCGAACTGACCACGGTGTTCCGCTCGGCCAACCGGCGCGAGTGCAACGATCGCCTGCTGGTGCTCACCGCGGTCGGCGTCGAGGCCGTCATTACGGTCGAGCCCGCGGAGTATTGCCTGCAGGTGGCACCGGACGATGCCGGCTACGCTGCGCGACACCTGCTGCAGTACGAGGCTGAGAACCGGCCGGCACCGCCACCGCCGCCACCGGCGCCGCTCTACGGCTACGCCTGGGTCGGCTGCGTGGCCTACACCGTGGTGCTGGTAGGCGTCGCCTGGGTGCTCTCGAACGGCCTCGTACGGCTCGACGCCTTCGATCTCGGCGAGCTGCACGCGGCGCGCGTGCAGGCGGGAGAGTGGTGGCGCGCATGGACCGCACTGACCCTCCACCTGGACGCCCCGCACCTCGTCGCCAATCTCGCCGCCGGAACCTGGTTCGGTTATCTCGCCGCCCGGCAGATGGGCGGCGGCACCGCCTGGTTGCTGACCGTCACCGCGGCGGCGCTTGCCAATCTGCTCGAGGGGTTGCTCGGCCCGCCCGAGCATCGTGCGGTCGGCGCCTCAACGGCCGTGTTCGCTGCCCTTGGAGCCATGTCCGCGTACTCCTGGCGGGAGCGTTTCGCACTGCCGCAGCGCTGGGCACGGCGCTGGGGACCGCTCATCGCCGGCATCATCCTCCTCGGCTGGACGGGCTCCGCAGGCGAGGGCACCGATGTGGATGTGGTCGCGCACCTGGGGGGCTTCGCGGTCGGCGCGCTGCTCGGCGCGACCGCAGCGCTGCCGTTGTGCCGGCAGGTTCTGCTGCGCGTGCCGCAGTGGCTGCTGGGCGCGATCGCGCTCGCCTCGATCGCGATCGCGTGGCTGTGCGCACTCGCCAGCTGAGTGGGTGCGCGCGGTCGAGGCTCGGTACGGCCGGCTGCGGCTAGGGTCCTTCCACCTGGTAACCGCGCGCGCGCAGGGTGGCGAGCGTACCGTGCTCGCCCAACAGGCGATCCATGGACTGCACCGCGAGCGTCTCGCGGTTGCGCGCCAGGCTGTCGGTGACCGCGATCAGCCAGTCATCCTGCGCACGTGCGATGAGGTTGCGGACGCGCTCGGAGGTCGAAACTGCCGCGATGCAGGCGGCACGGTCATCGGCATGCGGTATCTGGCGCAGCGCATCGACATCCCCGAGCGCCCAGGCGCGGGCACGCGCCTGCATGTTGGCAAGGTCGGTCTCCAGCAGCGCCACGACGGCATCCAGGCACGCGACTTCACCGGCAAGCGGAGTGGCGCTGACATCCTTCAGTACATCGACGGGGTCCTCGATGCGCAGCTTGTCCTGATGGACACGCACTCCGTGACGGGCGGCGAGCCGCAGCACCTCCTGCTGAACCTCGTTGTGCAGTGCCAGCCCCGCCGCATCGAACACCTTGGTGAGCAGCTCGCGTGCGGCGAGCATTGGACGCATCTGCTCGATCTTGGTGTCGTGCGGGGCGTACCGCAGCCGCAGCGCCTCGACACGCGCGTAGAGCGCCGGCGGCAAGGTCGCGCGCAGCGGCAGACTGTCGGGAGGCTTCTGCAGGTGCCGCCACGCGATGTACACCCGCAGCGCAGTAATGGGGTTCGCACCGATCCCGTAGGAGGGCCAGGCCGGAACCACCTCCTGAGTCTGCTTCAGCGCTTCCTCCACCGCACCGGGCTGCCAGACCATCTTCTTGGGCAGCGGCGAGATCGTTCCGAGGATCCACAGCGTGTGCTCACCGCTGCGCACGCTCCACATGCGCGGCCCCTCGTGCCGGCCTTCGACCACGAGCTCGGCCATCGGCTCGGGTGGCCCTGCCCGTGGCTCCTGCGCGAGCCCGGCCGCGGCCGGCGCGTCGGTTGCAGACCCGAGCAGCGCCGCGGTGAGCGCCATCGATGACAGGCTGATGCTCGAGCGGATGCGGGAGCGCATGATGGAGGCCAGAGGCTCAGTCGCTGTTGGGCAAGGGCTGCGGTGCGTCCTCGGCCCGCCGGTAGATCCGCGTCAGGTTCACCGCCGGCAGCTCGGAGGCGGCGATGTGGAGCCGCATCACCAGCTCCTTGCCATCCGCCGACAGGGTGTACTGCTCGGTCATCAACGGGCCGTTCTGCGGTTTCACCTCGATCAGGTAGCCGCGGTCTTTCCAGCCCGAGGTCTGGTCTCCCACGCCCCCCTCTGCAGAGACCACGCTGTGCTGACCCGGAATGAAGGTTCGTTTCGAGGTGCCATAGTCGAGCACAAACTCACCGGGGCCCTGTCGCACCGTGAGGAAGTCCCCGCGGGCGACGGTGTTCTTGATGACGTGTGCCATGGGCGAGCGTTGCAACGGGTCGAAATGGCTGCCGGGAGCGGGCGGTTGCGCCAGCGCGGGATCGGGGCCGCTCTCCGGGCCCTGCGCCGGCACCTGCTTGCCACCGCGCGTGGTCATGACGACCGGCGCCGACTGACGGCCGATGATCTTCATGGCCTGGGCGCGCATCTGCTCGAGAACCTTCTGCGGATCGTCGCTCGCGCCATGATCGAGCCTCCATGAGCCGGCGAGGTTCACCCCGGGCGGGGCGTCCTCGGCAAGTCGCGGGCCGGTGCACGCAGGCAGCAGAGACACGCACAGCAGCATGAGCGTGGCTCGAACGATCGCCATATTGTCGTATCCTCACTGCCCGCCGGATCGGCGCAGCATCGCAGTTCGTCACACCCGCACGCAAATGGTGAAACCCCGCAGACCCAGCCAGCTCGAGCGCCTGCGACGGCGCATCAGCCGCCTCGACCGGCAGAGCATCGATGAGCTCTATGGACTCGAGCCGGTCTGGGAGCCGGGGCGGGGGCCAGGGGGCGTGCGCCCGGAGGAGTTCGTCGCGGTGCGCTGCCCGTATTGCGGCGAGCGGTTGCAGACACGCGTCGATCTGACCACCGAGGAACCCGGTTACGTAGAAGACTGCGAGGTGTGCTGCCGTCCGATCGAGTTTGCGATCGAGCGGGACGCGGCCGGTGGCCTGGTTGCGCTGCAGGTGCGGCGGCTGGACTGAGAAGAAGCGAGAACAAAGATGTACCAGAGAGCATGTGGCGGGTTCGCTCGGGGGGTCGTGGTGCTCATCCTCGCGCTGTCGGCCTGTGGCTCGCCGTCCCCTTCCACACCGAAGCCTGCGGCCGCGGCCGCACCGGCCTCACCCGCCCCAGATCCCTGGGGGCAGTTCGCCGAGCGGTTCATCGAGAGCTACCTGCGCGCGAACCCGTTCTTCGCCGTGCAGGCGGGGCGCCACGAGTTTGACGGACAGATGCCCGACTGGAGCGCAGCCGCGCTCGCCGCGGAGGCGGCACGGCTGCACACGCTGCGCAACGAGGCGCAGGCCTTCGATCCGGCCTCCCTCGGTGAGCGGGCGCAACTCGAGCGCGAGATCGTGCTCACCGTCATCGACGGCAATCTCTTCTGGCTCGAGCG
>JAFAVO010000150.1 GCA_019242385.1 Gammaproteobacteria bacterium
GCCGGCTGCGGCGGCACGCCCGGCTACTACAACGTCAGCTATAACGCACTGCTCGGCAACAGCTTCGACGGTCAGGGCGCTGCCAGCAGTGGCGGCGGAATCGACACCGTGCGCATCGCGGCGTGCCGGCTGTGCGTCATCGCCGCCAACACCTTCCTGAATGCCAACAGCAGCGGCGCGGTGCTGAAGGTGCATTCCGCCAATGCCGCCAAGAATCAGGCCACCTGGCTCGGCCAGTACACCGAGTACCTGCAGATCTCCGACAACCTCTTCGGTGGCAGCGCCGGCGCGCAGCTGGTCGAGACCGCCCCGCAGAACCAGCAGTACGACGAGCGCCTGCGCAACATCGTGGTGGAGCGCAATCTCTTTCGGGGCGCAACCGGCGGCTCCGCGCGACAGATCCTGGTATCGGCGGTCAATGCGACGCTGCGCGACAACATCTTCTATGTGACGGCTGGCGCCGCGGTGGCCCCGCAGTATGGTGTGCAGGTGGCGCGGCGAGGTGTCGAGCCCGTACCCCAGTACGTCGAGCTCTACAACGACACCTGTTACGCGCAGCTGACGATTGGCAGCTGCATCGGGTTCGACGGGGCGAGCTTCGCTGCTGCCGGCACCAACAGTTGGGCGCAGAACAACCTCTTCTATGACAACGGCACCACCAGGCCGGTCGTGGTCGATAACGGCAGCGGCAACAGCGTGAGCAGCAACAGTGCCGATTCCGCCGCCGATCCGCTGATGCTGAACGCCAGCGGCAATTTCACTCTGATCGGGGATTTCCAGCCTTCCCAGAACTACTCAGGCGCCGTCGCGGTACCGGTGTGGTACGACGCGCTGCAGATCGCCTGGAGCCCGACCTGGAGCCTCGGCGCGCTCAGGCCCTGAAGGCTTCCTCCCAACGCAAGCTGCACCCGGCCAGGTCCGAACAGCAGCCCCGGGGTTAGCGGATTTGTTGCAGCAGGGTTACGGAGGAAGCATCGATCAGTGCACGGGTACGGCGTGCGCGCTCGTGCCCTCGCGACTGAAGTCGAAGCGTATCTGCATCAGGCGCTGAGCCGGGCTATCGGCGGGTGGGAAAGTCCACTGCCTGGCGGCCTCGAGCGCGACTCGCTGGAAATAGCGGCTCGGGCCGCTGCGATCGGTGGTGGCCGCGATGACCGACCCACCCTGATCGACGATCACGCGCACCCACACGTTGATGTGTCCGCGAATCGTGCGACGCGCGCTGCGCGAGACATCGGGAATCACCTCGTGCACTGCCGTTGGCGCGCTGGCGATCTCGCCTCGACCGGGTGCCCGCGGCTCGCTCGTCGCAGGTGGAGTGGTCTGCGGAGCCTGCGGCAGCGATCCTTGCGGTGCCTGAACGGGAACTGCGGCCGGCGAGTGATGAGCCCTGAAGAGCCGCACTCCGGTCCAGAGAAGCGCGACGGCCACGGCCGCAGCAGCGAAGGCCATTACCATCGCTCGCGGCTTCGGGAACTCGGGGGCGGAGCTGCGTGCGGAGCGGGAGGCTGCCGCGACCGCGACGGCCGGCGCGCTGGGCGTCGCCGGTTTCGGTGCGGGGGGCTCGACTGCGTTGCGCTCGGCTGCGCTGGGCTCGGCTGCGCTCGGCTCGGGCGCTGCGGGGATCGGCGGAGCGCGCAGCCCCGCTAATCCGAAGAGCTCGGTCACGCTCGGCCGGTCGTACGCACTCGGGCTCAGACAACTCGCTACCAGCTCGCGCAGTGCCGGCGGAAAATCCGCTGGCAGCATGACGCCCTTGGCGGATTCACCGACGCCCCGGGGCTGGTGGCGAGTCACGGCTTCAAACAGAGTGACACCGAGCGCCCAGACATCAGCGGCGGTTGAGCTGCTTCCCTGCCGCTCTTCCGGTGCATCGTATACGGTCGGCGCGTGATTGCTCATCGGCGGATCGCTCACGCGGCGAATCGTGTCGCTGGCCAGTTTGAGCTGATCTCCAACCACCAGGATGTTGGTTGGTTTCAGCTGGCCCTGCAGCAGGTTGCGCGCGTGCAGGAAAGCGAGCGCCTCGAGGCTCGGCTGCAGCAGCTCCTGCGCCTCATCGGCCGTCAGCGCACGGCTCAGCAACAGCTGCGCGAGCGTCTGATCTGCGTACTCCATGACGGCATAGAGGTAAGGCAAACCATCCAGCTGACATCCGCCCCACTCGAGCAACCGCAGCAGGTGCGGATGAGTGAGGGCGCCAGCGCGTTTCCATCGGGGCAGTTGCGCCTCGGCCAGGGTCCGATTGGTCGGCACGAGCTTGATGGCGAGCTCCCCGCCACGCGCCGCAGACTGGGTGAGGAAGACCCCGCTGTGGTCGGAGCAACCGAGACAGCGTCCCAATGGGAACACCCCGTTCACCAGGTGCCCCTGCCACCTGGTCCAGACCTCACTCATGAGCTCGCTGGGTTCTACGCTCATGTGCCCTCCAAGGCGCAGCTGGGCGGGAACGATACAACTGTCGCGCTCACTATAATGAGTGCCAGGGCCCGGAATATGCGACGCGCCTCACGCCGCGGCCTGCGGCACGTGAGTGGAAAAAAAGCGACAGGGCCGGTGTTTGTCGGTCGCGAGTCGGCCTGCCGGGCGTAGCTGACCGCGGTGATTGCAGCTCGATCGCGCGAGAAGTAGTGTGGCCTGCGGGCCAACCCCGAAAGAAATCGCATGCGTCTCGCCATCATCGGACAACAGGCCTTCGGCAAGGCCGTGCTCGAAGCGTTCCTTGGCCGCGGCACGACGGTCGCCGGGGTATTCTGCGCCCCGGAGAAGGCCGGCGCTAAGCCCGATCCTTTGCGCCTGGCCGCGCAGGAGCGTGGCGTGCAGGTGTTGCAACTGCCTTCGCTGAAAGAGGCGCAGGCGCTGCAGAGCCTGCGAGCGCTCGATGTCGATCTGGCGGTGATGGCGTACGTGCTGCAGTTTGCGCCGCAAACCTTCGTGAATATTCCCAGGCACGGAACCATTCAGTATCACCCCTCGCTCCTGCCGCGTTACCGCGGACCGAGCTCGGTGAACTGGCCGATCATCAAGGGCGACACGCAGACGGGTTTGACGATCTTTCGACCCACGGACGGCCTCGATGAAGGGCCCATTATCCTGCAAAAAACGGTGCCGATCGGCCCGAATGACACACTCGGCAGCGTGTACTTCGAAGGGCTCTTTCCCCTTGGGGTCGAGGCACTGGTGGAAGCCGCGGATCTGGTGGTCAGCGGAAAATGTGAGGAGACCCCTCAGCGCGAGGAGCTGGCGAGCTACGAGGGCTGGTGCCGCGATGCGGAAGCCCGCATCAACTGGCAGGCGCACGTGGATCAGATCTACAACCTCATTCGGGGCTGCAATCCCTCCCCGGGAGCCTGGACCACCGTCCGCGGGCAGAAACTGAGAATTTATGATGTGGTGTGCCACCGCACGCGCACCTTCGGCGCCGTGCCCGGGAAGCCGGGGGAAGTCTGCGCGGTCGGTGAGAAGAGCATCGAGGTGGCGGCACAGGGCGGACGGCTGGAGCTGCACGCGGTGCGGCTCGAGGGTGGCGCGAAAAGCCCCCCAGGTGCCCTCGCCGCTTCCCTTGGAATCGCAGTCGGAGCTGCGCTCGAGAGCTGAGTGTCGCTTGCCGTGAAACCACTCCTGCCACTCGCGCTGTCGTTCGCCACGCCGCTCCTCGCCCAGCAGCAGCCGCCGACCGGGGATGACCTGCGCACCATGTATTGCGTCGAGGTGATCCGCAGCCAGATCGAGCTGCAGCATCACCTGATTGCCTCCGCCGACGCAGCGGCAGCGAGTGCCAGCACGCCGGCGCTGCGCCAGCAATGGATCACCACCAGTGCCGAGCTCCTGCAGGGGCTCGCGCTGCTCGAGCAGGCGCGGTACCGGCTGCAGACCTACATGCTGCCCAGAATCCCTGCGCTCGACCCGGCGGCGCTCGCCGTGGCGGTGCGAGCGGGACTGGCGGATTCTCAGAGCGGCGACCCGGTGCTGCTGATTCGAGCGAGCGGCTGCCAGAATCCAGCGTGGCTGCCGCCGTAGGCGAGCGCAGCTGAGCGCTCGCGCTGCTACAGCTACGGCGAGCGCCCCTGCTCCATCGCGAGCTCCGCTTCCAGACTCTCCCGCCCACGGAAGACGGTCGCCAGCGCCAGCGTGCGCCCACCCCGCCGAAATCGCAGCGCCACATCGTGCGCATTGAGCTCGCCATGCTGCTCGATGCTGTCCCAGGCTGAGGCGTGCCCGACATAGTCGATCGACACGTCGTACTGCTGGGTCCAGAAGTAAGGCGCGGCCGCAAAGCGCTCGCGCCGGCCCAGCATGTTGCGCGCGGCGCTCTGCCCTTGCCGCTCCGCCACGACCCAGTGCTCGATGCGCAGGCGCTCACCGCTGTAGGGATCCGGCCAGCGGGCAATGTCCCCCGCCGCGAACACTCCCGGAGCGCTGGTCTCCAGATATTCATCGACCAGGACGCCGCGATCGATCGCAAGCCCGGCCTTCTCCGCCAGCGCAATGCGCGGGCGCACCCCGACGCCGACGACCACGACGTCCGCATCGATGCGCGCGCCATCGCTCAACTGGACGCGCTGCGCATCGATCGCCGCTACGGTGCGGCCCAGGTGAAATACCACCCCATGCGACTCGTGCAGTGAGCGGATGAACTCTCCCGCCGCCGGCCCGAGGACCCGCTCCATCGGCCGCGACTCCGGCGCAATGACGTGAACCTCGAGGGAGCGCTGGCGCAGCGCCGCCGCGGCCTCGAGTCCGATGAAACTGGCACCGACGATCACGGCGCGGCGCGCAGCTTTGGTGCTCTCAATTATTCCGCGGCAGTCCGCGAGTGAGCGGAGCGTGCGCACGTGGGCAAGATCTTTCCCCGGCACCTCGAGCCGTAGCGGCTCGGCGCCGGTCGCGATCAGCAGCTTCGTGTAGGTGACGGCTGCACCACCTGCGATGCTCACCTGCCGGCGCTCGAGGTCGATGGCCGTCGCGTGAGTGCTGAGGCGCAGATCGATGTGCTGTTGCGGGTAGAACTCCGCGGGCCGCAGCGGAATCCAGTCCTCGGGAGCGGTGCCCGCGAGATAATCCTTCGAGAGGTTGGGGCGATCGTACGGCGCGGACTCATCCGCGCTGATGAGGATCAGCTCACCGCCGAAGCCCTCGCGCCGCAGCATCTCTGCGGCGGCGAAGCCCGCCGCGCCACCGCCGAGGATCACCATGCGCTCCGCCGCTGCAGGTGCAGGGATGCGCCTCTCGGCGGGCCGTTGTGCCTCGGCCCCGATTCTTTCCTTCACCCGGATTTGGCCGCTGTCGCGCTCGATGCGCCAGCAGCGGACGGGATTCAGTGCGGGCGCTGTGAGCGCCTCGCCGCTTCGCAGGCTGAAGCAGCTGTGGTGCCAGGGACAGCGGACCGTGTCCCCGACCATCAGGCCCTCAGCGAGCGGTCCACCGTAGTGCGTACAGGTGGCGTCGATCGCGAACAGCTCCGCGCCCCGCCGCGCAATGAGCACCGCATGCTGCCCCACGTGTCCGGCCAGCATGCTGCCATCGGCAAGATCCGCTTCTGCGATACCGGCCTGCAGATCGGGTCCGGTCGGCTGTTGGGTCTCACTCATGCTGATGCCTCGATGCGCAGCCGCGCGAGATCAGCATAGCGCAGGCACTCCTCGACACGGACCCCGGCGGCACATCGTCACCGAGGCCGGCTTATCACCCTGACTTGGCCTCAAACGTATGCTGTGAATCGATGACATAGCCCTAGGATCGCGATGAGCTTCACGCGGTAAGTCGTTGAATGCTATGGATGTACTGTCCACACATTACGACTGCATGTTCGAGGATTACGCGGCCGCTCCGCAGCGGCAAAAATTTTCCGCGACGATGTCGATTCGCCGCCGCAAGATTCGTCGTACCGGAGAGAGGCAGCGCCGGCAGCCCGCCAGTGTGACTCGAGAGCAATCCTCAGGAGGTTCTGATGAAGGTCGCGGTATTGGTCAAGGCCACGAAGGAAAGCGAAGCTGGCGTCATGCCCACGACGGAGCTGCTCGCGGCAATGGGACAGTTCAACGAGTCGCTGGTGAAGGCCGGGATTCTGCTTGCCGGCGAAGGGCTGAAGCCCACGCGCGCCGGCAAGCGGGTGCACTTCTCCGGCAAGCAACGCACGGTCACCGATGGACCCTTCACCGAGACCAA
>JAFAVO010000048.1 GCA_019242385.1 Gammaproteobacteria bacterium
TGGGAATCGATCGAGCGGGTGGCGAGCTCCTGGATCTCCGCATCGCTCGGCCAGATGTCCGCCAGGTACACCGGCTTCCCGTCCCGATCGGCCCCGAGTGGCTCGCGTGTCAGATCGATGTCGAGTGTGCCGGCGAGCGCATAGGCCACCACGAGCGGCGGCGAGGCGAGGAAGTTCATACGCGTCTCGGGATGTACGCGGCCTTCGAAGTTGCGATTCCCGGAGAGCACGGATGCGGCAGTCAGATCGCCTTCTTTGACTGCGGCGGAGATTTCAGGCTTGAGGGGACCAGAGTTCCCAATACACGAGGTGCAACCGTAACCAACAACATCGAAACCTAACACCGCAAGATCATCAAGCAATCCGGCCTTGGTGAAATAGTCGGTCACCACGCGCGATCCGGGCGCGAGGCTCGTCTTCACCCACGGCTTGGACCTCAATCCGCGTGCGCGCGCCTTGCGCGCCAGCAGTCCCGCACCGAGCATCACCGAGGGATTCGAGGTGTTGGTGCAGCTGGTGATCGCGGCGATGAGCACCGCGCCGTCCTTCAGCTCGTAGCTGCCGCCATCGAGCTTTGCCGTGGCGACCCCGCCGGCGCCCGTGCCGCGCGCGCGGCGCTCCTCGGCGGCCTTCTGTGCATTCTGCTCGTAGACCTGCTTCGCGCTCTTGAGGGGCACGCGGTCCTGCGGACGCCGGGGGCCCGCGAGGCTTGGCTCGACGCTCGCCAGGTTGAGCTCGAGCACATCGGTATAGCTCGCGGGAAGCGCGCCCTCGTTGCGCCACATGCCCTGAGCGCGCGCATAGGCGCTCACCAGCTCGAGCCGCTCGCGCGGCCGCCCGGAGAGCTCCAGGTAACGTACCGTCTCGGTATCGATGGGGAAGATGCCGCAGGTGCTGCCGTACTCCGGGGCCATGTTGGCGATCGTCGCCCGGTCGGCGAGCGGCAGATTGGCGAGCCCATCGCCGAAGAACTCGACGAACTTATCGACCACGCCTTTCTTGCGCAGCATCTCAGTCACGGTGAGGACGAGATCGGTCGCGGTCGCGCCCGGCTGCAGGCGCCCGTCGAGCCGGAAACCGATCACCTGCGGAATGAGCATGGTGACCGGCTGCCCGAGCATGGCCGCCTCGGCCTCGATCCCGCCCACCCCCCAGCCAAGCACACCGAGCCCGTTGATCATGGTGGTGTGCGAGTCAGTGCCGACCAGAGTGTCCGGATAGGCGCGCCGGGGGCCGTTGCTGGTCGCATCGAAGATCACCCGCGCCAGATACTCGAGGTTCACCTGGTGCACGATGCCGGTGCTGGGTGGGACGACGGCGAGATTGCGGAACGCGGTCTGTCCCCAGCGCAGGAACGCATAACGCTCGCGGTTGCGCGCAAACTCGATGGCGGTGTTGGCGGCGAGCGCCGCCGGACTGCCGTATTCATCCACCTGCACCGAATGGTCGATGACGAGCTCCGCAGGGTTGAGCGGATTGACCCGATCGGGACTGCCGCCGAGACGCACGATCGCATCGCGCATGGCGGCGAGATCCACGACGCAGGGCACGCCGGTGAAGTCCTGCAGGATGACCCGCGCCGGCGTGAATGCGATCTCGTGGGACGGGGTGGCGGCAGGGTTCCATTCGAGGAGCGCCTCGATGTCGGCGCGCGTCACATTGACGCCGTCCTCGTACCGCAACAGGTTCTCCAGCAGCACCTTGAGCGAGTACGGCAGCCGCGCAAGCTTTTCCTGAGGCAACGCGGCGAGGCTCCAGATCTCGTAACTCTGATCGCCGACCTTGAGGGTCGAGCGCGCCCGGAAGCTGTTGTTCATGACTGTCTCCGCGTTGTGCGCGCGATTATATCGGGCGCGAAACGCGCTTTCTCACCGCAAGCGCATTTCCTCGGTTGCGTCAGGCGGCCGCGGGCAGTTGCCCGCAGCTCACGCGCGACTCGATCACCCCCCCGCCCAGGCAGCGCTGGCCTTCGTACGCGACCGCGTACTGCCCGGGTGTGACAGCGCGCTGCGGCTCATCGAAGACGATGCGCAGGCTGCCGTCCGGGCGCGGCTCGAGATTTGCTGCCTGGTCGCTCTGGCGATAGCGCACTTTGACCGCGCCGCGAAAGCACTCGCGACGCGGCGTCGCGAGCCAGTGCCAGGTGCCCGTGGTGAGCTCGCGGCTCTCGAGCAGCGGATGATCATGGGCCTGCACCACGATCAGGGCGTTGCGGGCCGCGTCCTTGGCAGCCACGTACCAGGGCGCCTGGGACCGGCCGGCACGCCCACCGATATGGAGCCCGGCGCGCTGGCCGAGGGTGTAGAAGGCGAGTCCCTCGTGCGTCCCGAGCGGCTCGCCGTCGGATGACTCGATCGGGCCCGGGGACCGCGGAACATAACGTGCCAGAAACTCCCGGAACGGCCGCTCACCAATGAAGCAGATGCCCGTGCTGTCGGGCTTGTCGAACACCGGAAGCCCGGCACGGCGGGCGAGCTCGCGAACCTCGCTCTTGTGCAGCTCGCCGAGCGGCATGACAGCGGCGGCAAGCTCACTCCGGGGCACCGAGTGGAGGAAGTAACTCTGATCCTTGGCGCTGTCGCGCGCTTTACACAGTGCCGGGCCATCGGCTGCCGTCTCGAGGCGGGCGTAGTGACCGGTGGCGAAGTGCGCGGCGCCGAGCCGTCGCGCCCAGGCGAGCGCGACCCCGAACTTGATCTCACGGTTACAGAGCACATCCGGGTTGGGGGTGCGTCCGGCGCGATGCTCGCGCAGGAAATGCGCAAAGACGCGCTCGCGGTACTCCGCGGCGAAGTTTGCGCGGTGCAGAACGATGCCGAGCTCGGCGGCGACCGCACGCGCGTCCTGGAAATCCTGCGCAGCGGTGCAGTACGCATCATCGTCATCCTCCTCCCAGTTGCTGAGGAAGAGCCCCTGCACCTCCCATCCGGCGTCTCTGAGGAGCAGCGCGCTCACCGCGGAGTCGACGCCGCCGGAGAGGCCAACGATGATTCGAGCGGATGGACGTGGAGGGGAGCCTGGAGGCATCCGCGCATTGTAATGCGCCAGGTGGCGCCAGCGCTCCCGGCGCTAGGTGTCGATGTGGTCCGTCACGGCGGCGTCTTCGGCCAGCGCTGCTGCGCGCTCGAGATCGAGCTGCGCGATGCCATCCAGCGCATGCCGCTGGCCACCCAGATAATCTTCGACACACCGCATCACCAGCGGACTGCGCAGCCGCTGCCGTTGCGATTCGAGCTCGGCGCGCGTCAGCCAGTGGGTGCCGATAATCCCGCGGTCGAGCCGCTGCGCGGCATGGTGGTCGGACACCGAGCCGGCGAAGGCGAAGCGCAGGATCTCGCGCCGCGTGCTGGACTTGCGCCAGAGGTAGATCCCCAGCAGAGCCTCGGGCTCGAAGCGCCACGCCGTCTCCTCGCGCGCCTCGCGCACCACGGCGGCGAGCAAGGTCTCGCCGCGCTCGACGTGTCCGGCCGGTTGGTTGAAGACGAGACGGTGGTTGATCCGTTCCTCAACGACGAGAAAACGGCCGTCCCGTTCGGCGACCGCTGCGACTGTGACATCAGGCTTCCTGCCCATATCGGCATTGTAAGGGTTGGAGGTTTGCAGCAGGAACCGTCGGCAGGGCGCGACGGCCGGGAACTCAGCCGCGACGCGCAGCCCTCAGGCCGTGCTCTGCGGCGCTGGCGTTCCAGACCTGGTCGAATTCCTGCAGGTAGACGCGCGCCACTGCGGGGTTGTTGATGTCGGCTACCCCGTCCCAGGTATCGGCGCGCATGCGGTAGACGATTGCGCGGTCATCGGCGATGAGATAGCTCGAGGCGCGCTGCGGATTCTGGGCGGCCACGTAGCGTATATCGATACAACTCGACAGCCGCCGCCCCATGGCGACGAAGCGGTTGCTGTCGCGCATGACGCGCGTCGGCTCGGCGAGCAGCACACGGACCTTCGAGAAGCTGCGTGTGAGCACGAAATGCTTTATGACATCGAGAAACGCCGTCTGGTCGTACAGATCGGGCTCGAGATCGGGTGTGTAGATGGAGATGAGCCGCTGCGCGGTCGCTGCTATCTCGTTCACCGCGGCGCGCACCTCGGCGAGTGAGGTCAGCACTGTGAGAGTCTCCGCACCCTGCCGCGAGCTGGCTGCCCCGGGCGCGCCATTGGCCGACTCCGGCGCATACCGCGCGTTGGCAAGCTGCGCCAATGCACCGTTGAGATCAAGTTCCCCGCTTATGGCCACTCTCGGCGTCCCGCATCACCTGCACGGAGGGCAGGTTGCGGGGCATCTTAGTGACCCGTATGGGATTTTCCTTGCCGAACCGGTCACGGTTTAGACCCCTGGGGCGGCTGCAGTAAGTCAAAACCGAGGCCTGGTTCGCACTTTCCACCATTCTCCGGGGGGCCGACCGACCGCGCCCTCCGGGCCCGGTAACGGGGCACGGGCGGGCGGGTGAGGGGGCGGCAGCTCACACCTGCCGCGCGAGCTGCGCCGCGAGGCCGATGTAGCTCTCGGGCCGCAGGCTCCGCAGCCGGGCTTTTTCCGCAGCGCCGAGCGGCAGCGCGTCGATGAACGCCGCGAGCGTTGCCGCATCGATGGCCCGCCCGCGGCTGAACTCCTTCAGCCGCTCGTAACCATCGGGCACCCCTGCGGCACGCAGTACCGTCTGTACTGCCTCACCGAGCACCTCCCACGCAGCGGCAAAGTCCGCCTGCATGCGTGCCGGGTCGGCCTCGATTTTCTCCAGGCCGCGCCCGAGCGCGCGCCAGGCGATGAGCGAATGACCGAACGCCACCCCGAGGTTGCGCAGCACCGTCGAATCGGTCAGATCCCGTTGCCAGCGAGACACCGGGAGCTTCTCGGCGAAGTGCCGCAGCAGCGCGTTGGCGATGCCACAGTTGCCCTCGGCGTTCTCGAAGTCGATCGGATTGACCTTGTGCGGCATGGTGGAGGAGCCGACCTCGCCTGCGAGCGCGCGCTGCCGCAGATACCCGAGCGAGACATAGCCCCACAGATCGCGGCACAGGTCGATGCTGATCACGTTGACCGCCGCCAGCGCGTCGCAGTATTCGCCGATCCAATCATGCGGCTCGATCTGCGTGCTCCAGGGGTTGTACTCGAGGTCGAGCCCGGTCACGAACGCCTGGGCGATCGACGGCCAGTCCACCCCCGGAAGGGCCGCGATGTGCGCGTTGAAGTT
>JAFAVO010000284.1 GCA_019242385.1 Gammaproteobacteria bacterium
CGCGCCTGGGAAGGTGCGCACGGACTCGAATGGGAGCTGCCTTCGCCGCCGCCGTTCCACTCCTGGAGCACGCCGCCCGCGGATAACGTGATCGCGCGCGGGGCGGCGCACTGATGAGCTCCACGGGAGTGGCAGTGAGCGAGGCGCAGCGCCGCCGGGTGCGCCGCAGCGCGCTGCTGTGGGCACTGGTCGCGGCGGCGTTCTATCTCGGCTTCATCGTCATGGCGATCCTGCGCGGCGTGAAATGAGCGACCTGCGCCGAGCCAACCTCAGCATGACCTGGAAGCTGCTGGCCATCGCGGCGGGCAGCTTCGCGTTCGGCTTTGCGCTGGTGCCGCTCTACAACGTGCTGTGCTCGGTCACCGGCTACGGCGACCAGTCGCGGCTGCGTGAGCGCGTGAGCGTCATCGAGCATCCGCAGCTCGACCGCACCGTGACCGTGCAATTCCTCGCCGATGTCGCCAGCGCCGGCACCTTCGAGTTCCGACCGGAGGTGCGCACGGTGCAGGTGCACCCCGGGCAGCTGTTCACCGCGCAGTTCTACGCCCACAACCTCAGCGGCCGCGCCACCACCGCGCAGGCGGTGCCCAACATCGCACCCTCGGAGGTGGCCAGCTACTTCCACAAGACCGAGTGCTTCTGCTTCTCGCCGCAGCACTTCGCACTGAATGAGGGGCGCGACATGCCGGTGCGCTTCATCATCGATCCAGCGCTACCGCGGCACATCGACATGGTTACGCTTGCCTACACCTTCTACGACGAATCCGCGCGCGTCACGGCGCGCCGTTAGAAAGCACATCGACATGGCCAACGCACACGCAACCGACAGCAACACCTACTACATCCCGCACGGCAGCCCCTGGCCCATCCGCGCCTCCGTAGCGCTGTTTGCCATGATGCTGGGCGCGGTCGGCTTTCTGAACGACTGGGCCGGCGGCTGGATCTTCCTGCCGGGCGCGGTGCTGCTCGCCTACATGTTCTTCGGCTGGTTCTCGCTGGTGATCGACGAGAACCAGCACGGCGCCTACAACCAGCAGGTCGACCGCAGTTTCCGCATGGGGATGATGTGGTTCATCTTCTCGGAGGTCATGTTCTTCGGGGCGTTCTTCGGCGCGCTGTTCTATGCGCGCGTGCTGTCGGTGCCGTGGCTCGGCGGCGAGGGCGTGAAGGTGTTCACCAACTTCATCCTCTGGCCGCACTTCGAGCCGACCTGGCCCACCAACGGGCCCGGGCGCGTCGGCGGTCTGGCCGACGGCAACTTCACCCCCATGGCGCCGACGCCCATCCCGGCGATCAACACCGCGATCCTGCTGACCAGCGGCCTCACGGTGACCATCGCCCATCATGCGCTGCGCTCCGGCAACCGCACGCGGCTGGCCGTGTTCCTGGGGCTCACCTTCCTGCTCGGCTTTACCTTCGTGGGACTCCAGGCGCACGAGTACAGCGAGGCCTACCGGGATCTGGGCCTGCGGCTCACCACCGGCATCTACGGCTCGACCTTCTTCATGCTCACCGGTTTTCACGGCCTGCACGTCACCATCGGCGCGATCATGCTGACGGTCATCTGGCTGCGCGTGCTGCGCGGCCACTTCACCCCGACCCGTCACTTCGCGTTCGAGGCGGTTTCCTGGTACTGGCACTTCGTCGATGTGGTGTGGCTCGGGCTCTTCATCTTCGTGTACTGGCTGTAACCCACCCCACGAAATTGCGCTTGCCGCGTCCGGCGAGCTCACATCCGTCGGGCAAGATGCGCAATTTCGCGGGGACCCCGGGTGGAAGAGTCCGATCTGCGCGGCGCGCTGCATTCAGTGTGGCGCGGCCGCGCCCTGCAGCGGGTGTGGCGAGATGAGGCCAAAGTACCAGGCGAGCATCAGCAGCGCGAACAGCAGCAGCGACACGGCGATGCGTACGGTGAGCGCGCGCAGCAGACGCGCGGAGTCTTCCGGGGTCCCGCGCGAAAGATGATAGAGGCCGAGCCCCAGGCTCACGAGGATGGCGAACAGACACGCCAGCACCAGCAGCCAGATCAGATGTCCCATGCGCAGTCAGTGTAGCGTGCAGCCCGCGCTGAGCAATTTCCAATGTTGGCTCCGGTGAGGCCCGGGGCGCGCGTGTTCGCCCCCACGCTCGGCCTGACCCTCGTGGCGCTGCTGCTCGTTGCGCTCTTCGTCCGGCTTGGGGTATGGCAATGGCAGCGCGGCGAGCAGCGCGAGGCCAGCGCGGCCCGCTTTGCCCGCGGCGCCGACCAGCTGCTCGAGCTCGGCACCGGCGACGGGCGCGATCTGCCGCTCTACCAGCGCGTCAGTGCCCGCGGTGAGCTCGATGGCGCGCATCAGTTCCTGCTCGATAACCGCAGCCACGACGGCCACCCGGGCTATGAGGTGCTGACACCACTCATACGTCCCGGCGCCACCACCCTCATCATCGACCGCGGGTGGGTGCCCTTCACCGGCAGCCGCAGCCGTCTGCCGGAGGTGAGCCTCCCGGTGAGCGTGCCTGTCGAGGTCACGGGCCGGCTCGCCGCATTGCCATCGCCGGGACTTGCGCTCGGGCGCGCACCGCCCTCGGCGGGTGCGTGGCCCAAGCTGACCAGCTATCCCGACATGGCGCAGCTCGCCGCCGCGCTCGGGGTGTCGAGCGATGCGCTCGGTGCGCGGATCATGCTGCTGGATCCCGGCCGGCCCTTCGGGTACGTGCGCGCCTGGCAAGCCCCGGGGCTTCCGTCGCTGCGGCATTTCTCGTACGCGGTGCAGTGGTGGGCGTTTGCGTTGCTCACCGTGGCCCTGTGGGTCGTCACGAGCCGCCGTTCACCTGTGGCGAGCTCGCCATGAGCGCGGTCACACCGGACGAGCTGCGTGCGCGCAACCTGCGAACGCTGGCGGCGCTCGGCGCGCTCTTCGTGGTGCCGCTGGTGCTGGCGTTCTTCGTGTATTACGGCACCAACTGGCGGCCGACCGCCCACGTGAACCACGGGCAGCTCATCACACCGGCCCGGCGGCTGCCTGGGGTGGCGCTGCCCCGCGTCGCGCTGGAAGCTCCGGCGGACTCGACCACGGCGGATGCGCCCACGGCGGACGGCGGCACAGCGCGCGCGCCAGCCACGTCGCCGGCAGCGTTCGGCAACGGCTGGGCGCTGGTCTACATCGGCAGCGGCGAGTGCGGGGCGTCCTGCCGCAACTCGCTCTACGTCATGCGCCAGACGCGCCTCGGGCTCAACAAGGACATGACGCGCGTGGCGCGGGTATTTCTCGTTACCGGCGGCTGTTGCGACCGCGCGTTCCTCGCGCACGAGCACGCCGGGCTCGAGGTCCTAGATGCGAGCACGCCGGCGGCGGAGGCGCTGCGGGCGCAGTTCCCCGCCGAAGACCGCGAGCACACGCTTTTCATCGTCGACCCGCTCGGCAATCTCATGGAGAGTTACGACACGCGAGGCAATCCGCGCGGCCTGCTCGAGGACCTGAAAAAGCTCCTCGCGCTCTCGCACATCGGCTGAGTGGCCGTGAGCGCAGCCCGCTGGATCCGCAGGCTTTGCATCCTCGGTGTGTTGCTGTGCTTCACGGTCGTAGTGCTCGGCGCTTACGTGCGGCTGACCGCTGCAGGTCTCGGCTGCCCTGACTGGCCTGGCTGCTATGGCCACCTGACACCCTCGGGCGCGCAGAGTGCCGGCGCCGCGGCGGCCTTCCCGGGCCGGCCGCTCGAGCCCGGCAAAGCCTGGCGCGAGATGATTCACCGCTACGCCGTCGGCACGCTCGGCGTCATCATCATCCTCGTCACGGCCCTCGCGATCGGCAGCCGCCGGCAGCGGGTCGCGAGCGTACCGCTCGCACTGGCGCTGCTCGCAACGCTGATCACCCAGGCGCTGCTCGGCATGCTCACGGTGACCTGGCGGCTCAACCCGCTCACCGTGACGCTGCACCTGCTCTTTGGCATGACCACACTCGCGCTCCTGTGGTGGCTGCTGCTCTCGCTCCCCCGCAGCCCGGCGCGACCGGCTGCCGCCACCGCGAGGGTGCCGGTCCCGGGCCTGACCGCCGCCCGGGCGCTCGCACTCCTGGGCCTCGTTGCGCTTTTCCTGCAGATCGCGCTCGGAGGCTGGACCAGCAGCAACTACGCGGCCATCGCCTGTCCCGACTTCCCCACCTGCCAGGGCGCGTGGTGGCCAAAGAGCGACTACGGCAACGCGTTCGTGCTCTGGCACGGCCTCAACATCGATTACGAAGGTGGGGTGCTTGACAACTCCGCCCGCATCGCCATCCACCTGACACACCGCCTCGGTGCGATGGTGACCACGGTCGCGCTGGCGCTCGCCGCGCTGTTCGTGCTGGGTCGGCGCGGGTTGTCATTCGCGCGCCCGTCCGCTGTCGCGGTGCTCGCCGCGCTCGCCCTGCAGCTAGGCATCGGCATCAGCATGGTGCTGAAGACCTTCCCGCTGTGGCTCGCCACCGCGCACACCGCGGGCGCTGCCCTGCTGCTGCTGGCCACGCTCGCGCTGCTGCGCAGCCTCACCCGGACCATGAACCCGCGCCCGGCATAAAACGATCTGTTAGGCTCCGCCTCCCCAAGGATGACGGCTTCCTCGAGCAAGACCGTGGCGACATCGGAACCGGGCAAGCCGCGCGACTTCATCCGCGCGCCTGAACCCGCGGGTTTGACACCGCGCGTGCCGGCCCGGTGGCGCCGGTACCTCGAGCTCACCAAGCCGAAGGTGGTGGCGCTCATTACCTTCACCGCCATCGTCGGCACGTTACTCGCGAGCCCGGGCCTTCCCCCTGCCGCGGCGCTGGTGTGGGGCAATCTGGGCATTGCGCTCGCGGCCGCCTGCGCCGCTACCCTCAACCACATCCTCGACCGGCGCATCGATGAGCAGATGGCGCGCACCCGCGCCCGGCCGCTGCCGACCGGTCAGCTGAGCGAGCGCCAGGCGCTGCTGTTCGCAGCCGTGCTCGGTGTGAGCGCCATGGCGATGCTGGCCTTCCTCGTCAACCTGCTGACTGCGACCCTCACCTTCCTGTCGCTGATCGGCTATGCGGTGATCTACACCGTGTGGCTCAAGCGTGCGACCTCGCAGAACATCGTGATCGGCGGGGCAGCCGGGGCGGCACCCCCGGTGCTCGGCTGGACCGCGGTCACCGGCAGCGTGGACCCGAACGCGCTGCTGCTGTTTCTGATCATTTTCGTCTGGACCCCGCCGCACTTCTGGGCGCTCGCCATCGCACGCCGCGATGACTACGCGCGCGCCGGCATCCCGATGCTACCGGTCACCCATGGGGTGGCGTACACACGCCTCCAGGTGCTCCTGTACACGGTGCTGCTGACCGTCGTGACCCTCATGCCTTACCTGACACGCATGAGCGGCCTGCTGTATCTTGCGGCTGCGCTCGTGTTGAATGCGGGATTCCTCTACTACGCGCTGGCGCTGAAGATCACCGCACGTGCGGAGCTGCCGATGCGTGTGTTCCGCTTCTCGGTCAATTACCTCATGTGGCTGTTCGCAGCGCTGCTGATCGATCATTACCTGCCGGCGCTGCGCGGGGCCTGACGCGCGCGGGCGTTCCCAACCGCGAGCGGCAACGGCTCCGCCAAGGCCCGCGGTTGATGTTCCTGGCCGGCCGGCGGAGCATTTTGCCAACTTGGAACGGCGCTGTTGCCTTGCCGTCGCGTGGCTCGCAGGGAGATCCGCATGAGCTTCAAACTCCATCGCCGTGCTGTCCAGGCGGGCTCGGGTGTGCTCACCGCCGCGGTTTACTCCGCGGCGCTGGCTGCGCCCGTCACCGTCAATCCGGGCGACAGCAACCTTCCCATACCGGTGTTCACCGGAACCACACCGACCGTGAGCATTCTGTTCGACACCGGGCCGCTGAGCGAAACGAAGGGCGGCATCACCATGACCCTCGAGGAGTGGGCGGTCAAGACGAGCCTCAATCCAGGCGGCATCAGCATCGGGTTCGACATCACCACCTCCAACGCGCCGACATCGCTCGATGCCACGCTGCGCGGCTACAGCCACTTCACGACCTCGGTCGAGTCCTGCGATCCGTTCTCGATGGTGAGCGTGTGCGGTACGGCGAGCGGCACGGTGTCGCGCAGCCCGGGCGCCGGTGAGATCCTCACATTCAACTCCCTCGGCACGACCGCCCTGCCACCGCCTCCGGGTGGATCGATGGGCGTCAACGCGACCAACCTGTACGGCATCTTCACCAACGCCTCCTCGTTCGTGAAGAACTCTCCCGTCACCCTCA
>JAFAVO010000346.1 GCA_019242385.1 Gammaproteobacteria bacterium
ACCGTCGAGCGCAGATTCGGCAAGAGCACCATGAACTCATCGCCGCCGAGCCGGGCGATGTCGCCGGGACGGTTGTTGCCGCCGCCGCTCGTGTCGCTGCCATAGCGCAGCGAGCTGCGCAGCCGGTCCGCCACCACGCACAGCAGCTGATCGCCGACCGCGTGGCCGAGGGTATCGTTGACGCGCTTGAAGTTATCCAGGTCGAGGTACAGCACGGCGAGCAGGCCATTTTTCTCCTTGGCCGCCTGCAGCGCACCGATCAGGCGGTTACGCGACTGCTCACGGTTGGGAAGCCCGGTGAGGGTGTCGAAATACGCAAGCCGTACGATGCGCCTCTCGGCACGCCACTTGCTGCCGAGCGCGATCGTCATCTGGCGCACTTCGTGGGGATGGAACGGCTTCTGCAGGTAGGAGAGCTTGTCCTCGGGCGGCACGTAGCCGCCGATCTCGCCGGGGTCGGCGTCCGAATAGGCGGTGCAGATGACGATCTCAACCGCCGGATCGAGCTCGCGGATCTGTGTCGCGGCCCAGACACCATCGCGCCCCGGCGGCATGCGCATGTCGAGGAACACGACCGCAAAGGGCTCGTTGCGGGCGAGCGCCGCCGTGACCGCCTCGACCGCCTCGGCCGCCTGCTCGCAGAACACCGTGTCGAAGCCCTTGGCGCGTGTCGCCGCCTGGCGCAGCGCCTCCACCGGGTTCTTGCGGAACAGGCGGCTGCGCAGCTCGTGAAAGCCGGTCATCTCGAGGTTGACTTCGGTCTGGCACAGGATCTGCTTGTAGGCATCGCGGATCTCGGGCTCATCATCCACCACCAGAACCCGGATCGGTGTGTTGCGTTCAGCCATGAGGACCTCAGGCGGCGCCTGCCGCGGGGGCGATTTCACGGGCGGTGAGCGGCACCAGCAGGTGCAGTGCCGCGCCGCGACCCCGGCCATCGCTCGCAGCCCAGATGCAGCCACCGAGCGCGCCGATGGCATTGGCGCACCAGTGCAGGCCGATGCCATGGTTGGTTTCGCGGGATTTGGTGGTAAAGCCTTTCTCGAATACCCGCACGAGATGCTCCGCGGGGATCCCCACACCATCATCGACACATTGCAGGTGCAGCTGCTGCCGGTCGGCCTCGTGCACGATCTCGGCGCTGACCCGCAGCGTGCCGCGCTCCTTGCCGGCATCGCGCACGGCATCCGCGGCGTTGATGATGAGGTTCTGCAGTACCAGGCGCAGCACCGTGCGTGCGAGGCGCACCACACCGAGTCTGCGCAGCGACTCATCGGGCTCAACCGCGAGCCGCCGTCGGCAGGTATCCGGTACGATCTCGAGTGACTGGGCGACGAGCTCGGTGAGCCGCACCGGCTCGATGACGTGCTCGTTGTGGGTGGCGCGCAGCTGCTCGGTGAGCGCGGTCTGGATGATGCTCGTCTGGCGCGTGATCAGCGCGACATCCTCGAGCGCGGCGCGCACCGTCCCCGCCATCTCGCGGCTCGCCAGGCGCAGGAACTGCTCCAGATCCGCGGTGCGCTGCGGGTCGGCGCTCCTCGCCTGGAGCTCGGTGACCGCCTGCGCGGTGTCCTCCGCTGGAGCTGCGCGCAGCCGCTCGCTGAGGGTGGCGAGACGCACGCCGATCGGGGTCATGGCATTGCCGATGTTGTGCAGTACGCCACGCGCCAGCTCGGCGAAGCCGGCCTCGAAGGACTGATCGACCAGCTCGGTGCGTGAGGCGGCTACACGCTCCACCATGCGGTCGAACTCGCGCGCCAGGACTCCAAACTCGTCATGGCGCTGCAGGTTGAGCCGCGTGGTGAGGTCCTTGTTCTCCCCGAGGGCGACCGCATGGCGGGTGACCAGCGCGAGCGGGCTCAGGATGACCCGGTTGAGGACTACCACGAGCAGGATCAGCACGATCACCGCGGCGGCCAGCAGGCACGCGGAGGCGTAGCGCACCGCGCGGTACCCGCGTAAGGTGATCTCGCGCGGCACATCGACGCGCAGTCCCATGACAGGCTCGCCGTAGAGATCGTTGAAAGGTCGGTACACACGGGTGACGCTGTCCGTTTCGAGCACGCGCTCAGCGGTGACGCCCGGCTCCGGCGGCAACACGGCAAGCTGCACCTGCGCCTGATCACTGAGGCTGCGCACCACGGCGGGTGACATCAGCCGTCCAATGACAACCATGCCGCGCGAGGGGCCATTGCCATGGCCATCGAGCACCGGCGCGGCCGCAAGCAGCAAGATCCCGTGGCTGGTACGCAGCAGGCACCGTGTGGCGGTGCCGGCGCGCAGGTTCACCCGCCATGGGAAGTCCTCGGGGAGGGCTGGCCGCGAGGCCAACTCGAGTCGGAGCGGCTGGTCGGACTGCAGGTCGAGGTCACGGGCCTGCACGACCTGCCCATCACGATCCACGATCATCAACAGGTTCACATTCAGCTGACGCAGCGCGATGTTGCTGATGTTTGCGGCAACGAAGCCAGGGTCGTGGTCCTCGACGAAGCGGTAGGTGTCGGCCCAGTTGCCCCAGTCGGTCGCGAGGAACTCGAGCTCCGTGAGCGTGCGATCGAGACCGTACGTTATCCGTCGCATTGCAGTTTGCGCATCGGCACGCTCGAGCTCGGCGAAGCTCGGCATGACGACCTGCCGCTCGACCAGGACTTCCGCCCACACGAAAACGACAAAGATCGCACCGATCAGCGCGATGACCTTGAGCCGGATGTTCACGACATAAAGCTACGTCCAAGGCTCTTTATCTTCGTGTCCTGGCCTCTCAAAATCGCACCTCCGGCCAGCCCCGTGCGGACGCCGGGAGTGACGGCGGTCACATAACGCTTCCAAGGGATCGTATGAGAGTTTCCAGACGAGAATTTCTGGCACTGACTGCGGCGGGGGCCGCCATCGCCGGGCGGGGAACGGCCGCGCCCGCCGGCGCCGCGGGGAGCGGACTCACCGCGCTGACGCGGGCCGCCTCACCGATCGATGCCGCGGAGCACGGCGCGCGCCTCGCCAAGCTCCAGGGCCTGATGCAGCAGCAGGGGACCGGCGCGATGCTGATCGAGTCAGGATCCGCACTCCAGTATTTCACCGGGATCCACTGGTGGCGCTCGGAGCGCACCACCGCGGCGCTCGTCCCCGCGCAGGGAGCGGTGGTCGTCGTCACACCGGCGTTCGAGGAGCCCTCGATCCGCGAGACGCTGCGCGTACCGGCCGAGGTGCGCGCGTGGAAGGAGGACGAAAGTCCCTTCGCGTTGCTCGCCGCTGCCTGGCGCGACCAGGGCCGCGCAGGTCCGCTGGCTATCGAGCCGACGACGCGCTATTTCATCCTGGAGCAGGTTGCCAGCTCCGCCGGCGCGGCGCGGCCGAACCTCGTTCCGGGCGATGACCTGGTGCGTGCCTGTCGGATGGTCAAGTCATCTTCCGAGCTGGCGCTCATGCAGGCTGCCAACAACGTCACCATGGCCGCGCTGCGCCATACGCACGGGCAGATCCGCCCAGGCATGCAGGCGAAGGAGATCCTCGGCCTGGTCGTCGCGGCGACCGAGCAGCTCGGGGGCTCGCACGAGTTCACGCTGGTACTGCTCAATGAAGCGAGCGCCTATCCGCACGGCTCGATCAAGCCACAGCAGGTGCGCGCGGGCTCGGTGATCCTCATCGATACCGGCTGCTCGGTGCACGGCTATCAATCGGATATCTCGCGCAGCTGGGTGTACGGTGAGATCTCCGCGCGGCAGCGCGAGTTGTGGGACACGGTGAAGCGCGGCCAGGAGCTTGCCCTCGAGACCGCGAAGATCGGAGTCGCCGCCGGCAAGGTGGATCAGGCGGTGCGCGCCTTTTATGAGGGTAAGGGCTGGAGTCGCGACTATGGACTGCCCGGACTGTCGCACCGCACCGGCCATGGGATCGGCATGGATGTGCACGAGGCGCCGTACCTCGTGCGCAACGACACGACGCCGCTGCAACCCGGAATGTGCTTCTCGGATGAGCCGGGGCTTTATGTTCCCGGTGAGTTCGGCATCCGCCTCGAGGACTGCTGGTACATGACCGAGAGCGGTCCGAAGCTCTTCACTCCACTCGCCCATTCCATCGAGCAGCCGGTTTGAGCATTGCACGGTAACCTTCGTCATTTTTCCAAATACAAACAGTAAGTTGGGCTTGAGACCCCAACACGGGATCGCTCGTACGCCGAGAGTCCTATGTACGGGCTCGGCAGCGTAAAGGTAGAAACCACCTCACGAGTCGATCGTGCGGACCCCTCCCTCGCCCCGGTTCAAGGAGATCTGCCGTGAGAATCATTTCCTGCCTCCGTAACGGCGCGCTGTGTGCGCTGCTCGCTCCCGGGCTCGCGCTGGCCGCAGACAAGCCGGTCGTGAACGAGAAATTTTCCGATCTGGAGCCGGCGATCCAGATGCTGCGCAGCGACGTCGGCAAGGACCGGCGCGAGATCGTCAAGGCGAACATGCTGCTCACCCCGAGCGAAGCCGCCCGCTTCTGGCCGATCTACGACCAATATCGCGCGGACATGACAAAGATCGGCGATCGGCGGGTGAAGCTCATCACCGACTATGCAGCCAACCGCAACTCCATGAGCGAGGAGGAGGCGAACCGGCTGCTGAAGGAAGCCCTCGACATCGACAAGGAGAGGACCGAGCTCAAGGAAAGCTACGTGAAGAAATTCAACAAGGAGCTGTCCGCGCGCACCACCGCGCGCTTCTTCCACATCGATCAGAAGCTGGATGCGGCGTTGGACGCTTCGCTCGCTGCGCGGATTCCGCTGGTCTACTGAGGAGCCGCAGGCGGCAGTGGCTCAGTGATGCTCCTGGGCCACAGTGGACTGCAGATCGAGCTGCGAGGGATCGACCACGTTGGGTATGTCCTTACATCCCGCGAGCGTCGCGCCATTGTAGCCTTCGGCGGGGAAATACTTGAGCTGCCAGGCGGCAAATCCCCACACATCGAGCCCGGCCTTGAGGTAACGCGCCGCGTGATCGGCCGCCTCGCAGTCGTACTGCGAGCGGCTCGCGTGCTGCTGCATGTCCCGGAGCAGCTCGGCGCGCGCCTTGGCCTCCGAGCGTTGCAGCAGGGTCTCCTTCAGACTGAGGGGCGCACCCGCTCGGCGGGCGCGCCGATGCACCTTGTAGTCCGGATCGGCGTACGGGTCGCCGCTTTCGGGCTGGGCGGCAATGGCCGGCTCAGCACCGGCCGAAGCACCGCTCCCGACCCCATCATCGGCGGAGCCCTGGGCCTGCGCCGCGCCCACGGCCGGCGCGGAATCGAGCGCGTTGGCGAGTGCTGCATTGCGGGCGGCTTTCGCGGCGAGGTAGTCACCAAGAGCCCAGACCCCGAGGGTGATGAGCGCCGCTGTCGCTCCGATCGGAGCCGCATAGCGGATGAAACCGCTGACGATGACCTGTCCGGGCAGCGTGCGGACGCGCGTGCCGACCTCCACCCGCTGCAGCCAGCGGAGGGAATGCCTGACGCCATACAAGCCGCTCTGGGCCACGATGAAGCCGAGCGCGGTGGCGACGATCAGTTGCATCATGGTCATGACCGATACCGTCTACCTGCACTGCAGGCCAGCATTCTGAGGTGCACTTCACTGCCCATCCGTGAGCAGGTTCACACGCAGCCGGGGGCCCTGGCGTGCATACCGCACGCAATCGCAGGGTTTACCCCGCTGCGGCGACGGATGACAGCCCGGCGCTTTCGGGGCCACAATGCCGGCCCCATCGGTCCGCACGCGCCCCACAACAAGCGAATACGGCGGCGCTGCGGCGGGATCGGTATCAGAGTCGAGGAGCCCAGCGCGTGCTACGCAATTCACTATCCGTCCTTACGCTCTCCCTGACCATATGCGTCGCACAGTCGGCCGCGGCCGCCGAGGGCATGTGGACCTTCGATAACTTCCCCGCGAGCAGGGTGCAGGCGCGCTACGGCTTCGCACCGGACCAGGCCTGGCTCGATAACGTGCGCAATTCGGCGGTGCGGCTCACCAGCGGATGCTCGGCTTCGGTGGTGACCAAGGATGGCCTCGTGCTCACCAACCACCACTGCGTGGTCGCGTGCGAGCAGACCATGTCGACCGCGGAGCAGGATTACGTGGCGCACGGCTTTCTCACCCATGCACGCACCGAGGAGCGTCGCTGCCCGGGCATGCAGGCCGAGATCCTCCGGGAGATCACCGATGTGACGCAGCAGGTCCAGGCAGCCATCGCTGCGGGAGATCCGAAGGATGCGATCCGCTCGCGCGATGCGGCCACGGCGAAGATCACCGATGAGGCCTGTCATGGCGATCAGACCAGCCGCTGCCAGGTGGTCTCGCTCTATCAGGGCGGGCAATACAAACTCTACAAGTACCGTAAGTACAGCGATGTGCGACTGGTGTTCGCGCCCGAGTTCGCGATCTCCTTCTTCGGCGGGGATCCCGATAATTTCAACTTTCCGCGTTATTGCCTGGACAGCGCCTTCGTGCGGCTGTACGAGAACGGCCAACCGGTGCAGACCAGCACGCACCTCAAGTGGCGCCGGAGCGCGCCGGCGGACGGAGAGCTCGTGTTCGTTGCCGGCAATCCCGGCTCCACCAGCCGGCTCGATACACGCTCACAGCTCGAGATGCAGCGCGACTGGGTGATTCCCATCCGCCAGCTGGTGCGCTCGGAGCTGCGCGGCCGTCTCATCGAGTACTCGCAGCTCGGACCGGAACAGCGCCGCACCGCCGCTGACACGCTGTTCTCCATCGAGAATTCCTTCAAGGCCTTTTACGGCCAGCAGCGGGCGCTGCTCGACCCGACGTTCTTCGCGCGGCTCATGGCGGATCGGGAGCAGCTGCGCAGCCGCATAACCGGCGATCCCAAACTCGCCGCGGAGATCGGCGAGCCGTGGAAGCAGATTGACGCGGCGGTGGCGAGCTACCAGCAGATCTTCCTCGCGCACGATTTCCTTGAGACGCGTGCCGGCTCGATCTCGCAGCTCTTCCAGTACGCGCGCATCCTGGTGCGTGGGGCCGCCGAGCGCGCCAAGCCGAGCGCCGAGCGGCTGCGCGGCTACGCCGACAGTGACCTGCCGCTGCTCGAGAAGGAGCTGCTCGATCCTCAGCCCGTGTACCCCGACCTCGAGCGCATGGCGCTGATGCTGTGGCTGTCAAAGACGCGCGAATACCTGACGGTCAACAACCCGCTGGTGCGGCACCTCCTCGGCAGCGAGTCCCCGGAAGCGCTCGCCGCGCGGCTCGTTGCGGGCACGCAGCTGAGTGACGCCAAGGTGCGCGAAGCGCTGTGGCGCGGCGGTGCCGCGGCGGTCGCCGCCTCGCAGGATCCGCTGATCCGCTTCGTGGTGGCCAGCGATGCGGATGCCCGTGCGGTGCGCACGCGCTACGAGCAGGAGGTGGAAGGTCCGATCACCCGTGGGCAGGAGAAGCTGGCACGCGGCAGATTCAAGGTCTACGGAGATTCGGTCTATCCGGATGCGACCTTCACGCTGCGCCTCTCGTACGGCAGCGTCGAGGGCTGGACCTACCAGGGCGAGACGGTCGCGCCCTTCACCAACATCGGCGGTCTGTACGCGCGCGCCACCGGCAGCGAGCCGTTCCGTCTGCCGCAGCGCTGGATCGACGCCAAGGATCGCCTCGATCCGAAGACACCGCTCAATGTTTCGACCAACAACGACATCATCGGCGGTAACTCTGGCTCGCCGCTCATCGACCGTGAGGGACGCGTGGTCGGCGCCATCTTCGATGGCAACATCCATTCCCTCGGTGGCGACTTCGGCTTCGACCCGCGCCTCAATCGTGCCGTCGCGGTGCTGACCGTCGCCATTGCTCCGGCGTTGCGCAACGTCTACGGACTGGCGGCGCTCGCCGATGAGCTCGAGAGCAACTGAGTGCCGGGGCGGCGTATGCTCGCGGCGCAAGATCGAGGGAGGTCACCGGGATGAGAATGCGGATCCTGGTAAGCGGACTGCTGCTGGGCGGCTGCGCCCACACCAGCCATGTGCAGGACCTCGGCAATGGCATGCACGCGGTGACTGCGAGTGCCAACTGGGGTGGTTACACCGGCAGCCGCGAAGAGACCATCGCACTCGCGAACGAGTTCTGTGGAAAGTCCCGGCAGATCGCGGCGATCGAAAGCTTCGAGGACAAGCCCGGTGTGACCTCAAAGGGTGAGCAGACCAGCACTCTCAATTTCAGCTGCACTGCCCGGCCGGTCCTGCACATGAGGTAAGCACCGGGACCCGCCATGGCATGGCGACCCATCCTTCTCACCGCCCTGGTAGCGGCGGGCTTGTGGCAGGGCTACACGAACTGGCAACTGCGGCCGGTCCATCCGGTCGATGGACCGATGGCCCCGGATGAGCCGGAACAGCACGATGTCGAGGCGGCACCGGTCACCGTGCTCGGGCGCTGGCGGCTCACTCCGCAGGCCCGGTACGAGATTACCGCGCGCATTCTCAGTCGCGAGGACTACCACATCGATCCGCTCTCGGATCTGATACCCGAGGATCTCGCCCTCGGGTGGGGACCGATGTCGGACAATCGGGTCCTGCAGGGTCTGGAGATCACCCAAGGGGCGAGATTCTATTCCTGGCGGCCAAGGCACTCGCTGCCGATCCCACGTGAGGCGATCATCGAGCACAGCGCAAATACGCACGTGATACCGGCCTCTGCAGCGGTGGCCGGCCAACTGCGGCGCCTGCGCGTCGGTCAGGTGGTCCATCTCAGCGGATATCTGGTCAACGGGGTGCGTGATGATGGTGCCTACATCCACACCTCGCTGACCCGCAGCGACTCGGGCCCGGGCTCCTGCGAGGTCATGCTGGTGGAGCAGGTGGAAAACCGGTGACAGGCGACCCGGCTTCTGCATATCGAGTTGGCACGACGGAGCTGCGGTCTGCAGTTGCGGCGTGCTGCACGACGGCTTGCAGCCGGCACGATACTCAAGCTAGTGTCCGTTCGATTCAGCGAGCCGGAGAGACACTTGAAGCGAATCCTGCGCACCGTCATTTGCGCCGTGCTGGTCGGCCTGAGCGCCTGCAGCAGCACCACTTTCGAATCGACCTGGAAGTCGCCGGACGCCCAACCGGTCAATCCGCAGAACAAGAGCGTTGCCGCGCTCGTGATCTCGAGCGACAAGAAGCGGCGGCGCGATGCGGAGATCTATCTGGCGCACGAGCTGACCGTGCGCGGCGCACGCGGTGTCGCGGCCTACACGCTGATCGGCATCGATCTGCCCAATGTGGACGTCGCCCGTGAGCGTTTCAAGGAGGCAGGTGTCGATGGAGTCGTGATCATGCGCCTGGTGGCCCACGACTCGCAGACCATCGTTGATCCGGGTGGCTTTTCCGGGAGCGCCTACACCACCTTCGGATCGTATTACCAGTCCTACGGGATGTCGCTCACCTACTCGACCGGCTCGGTCCAGACTGATGAGTGGCTGACGATCGAAACACTGATCTACTCGCTCAACCAGGACAAGCTCCTGTGGGCCGGTACCAGCCGGACGACCAATCCCGAAGGACTGCAAGGGCTGATCACCGAGGTCGCCAATGCCGTCTCGCGCCAGGTCGCGAAACAGGGAGTGGTAGCGCGTTAGTCGGGCTGCGAGGCCAGCGACCGCCGTCCTCTCGCTACGTGCTCATCAATTGCATCGTTTACCAGGACGGTAGGAAGGTCGCGGAGATCGCGGCCGAGGAGATTCACGAATACCTGCGCAGGCCCAAGGCGTTGGTATGGGTAGCGGTGCACGATCCTGCAGCGGGCGAACTCGAGCAGCTGCAAAAGGAGTTCGGACTGCATCCGCTCGCGGTCGAAGACGCCCAGCGCGGGCATCAACGGCCCAAAATCGAGGAGTATGGAGATGCGCTTTTTGCCGTGCTCCACATCATCGAGCCTGTCGATGGCGACTTTCGCGTCGGCGAGGTGGCGATATTCGCCGGTCCAAACTACGTGCTTTCGATCCGCAGCCATGCCGAGAAAGGCTTTCAGGAAGTGCGGGCCCGCTGCGAGCGTGAACCGGAGCTGTTGCGCCAGGGAGCCGGGTATGTACTGTATGCGCTCATGGACGCGGTCGTAGACCGCTACTTTCCCCTGCTCGATCAGCTGGAAGACGAACTGGAAGCTATCGAGCAGCACATATTTGCCCCGGCGGGCTCGCCGCGGGCGAATATCGAAGCGCTGTACGTCCTGAAGCAACGATTGATGATCATGAAACACGCCGTGGCTCCGCTCCTGGAAGGTGTCTCAACTCTGACCGGCGGCCGCGTGCCAGCGCTCTGTGAAGGCATGCGCGAGTACTTCCGTGATGTCTCGGATCACCTGCAGCGGCTCAATCAGACCGCCGATTCCATCCGCGAGACGATCGCGACCGCGATCTCGGTAAACCTCTCGATGATCACGCTGCAGGAGAGCGAGACCATGAAACGTCTCGCCGCGTACGCCGCCCTGGTCGCCGTGCCGACGATGATCGCGGGTATCTACGGCATGAACTTCCAGCACATGCCGGAGCTCTCGTGGCGCTACGGGTACCAGCTGGCTCTGCTGCTCATGGCGGGGCTGGACGGATATCTCTTCTATCGGTTGCGCAAAGCGAAATGGTTGTGAGCCTTACCGGAATGACTCGCTTCCCGCAAGTCGAGCGACTGCTGATCGTCCTGTTAGCGGCCACGTTGCTTGCACACCGATCGCTTCTGGGCGCCGCTCATTCAGCCGAGTTACCGAGCGGCCAGGCGCCGGCAACAAGCCCCAGCGACAGCCCCCATGGAATGGATACCGTCACGGTCGAGGCGGCAAGGAAACGTGACCTCCAGCGTGAGATCAGCCATTTCGTCTCCAGCTTCGACGTCACGTATCTACATGATTCCCTCGAGCGTTGGAATACGCCGGTCTGTCCGCTGGTGGCCGGCATGTCGAGCGAAGCCGGGGAGTTCATTCTCGCGCGACTCTCAAAGATCGCCAGGGAAGCGCATGCCCCGCTCGGGGACGAGCACTGCCGACCCAATCTGTATATCGTCGTGACGAGCGATCCGGATCTGCTTGTCGAGAAATGGATCAAGCGCGACCGCGCACTCTTCAGTACCTGCGACGGATTTGGCTATATCAGGGAATTTCTGCACTCGCGGAGACCCATTCGCGTCCTCTACAACGCGCGATTGCATTCGAGCGATGGTGGCGAAAGAGACGTTGGCGCGCTGGCTGTTGCGGGCTGGAGCCTGTCCATGTCGCTCAGCTCGTGTACAGGTGCCGGCGTCGCCGGTTCGCGCCTGAGCTACGGAGCCGTCAAGGCACTGTCGTCGGTGGTCATCGTCGTCGACAGCTCCCGCATCATGCTCCTCAACATGGGGCAGCTGGCCGACTATGTGTCGATGATTGGACTTGCGCAAATTCGTCCGGATGCGAATACGGGCAGCGCCCCCAGCATCCTGGCACTGTTCCGTGAGTCCGGATCGCCCCCGCAAGAACTGAGTCTCTGGGATCGGTCATTCCTCGAGGGGCTCTACAGCACCGATCAATCGAGTGTTCTTCAGGAGAGCGCGATCAAAGCGCGCATGGTTGAGCTGATCATTGGACGCTAGCAGGGTTCTCATGCCCGTCCTCGCCCCCGCCACCCTGGGCGCCTTGCTGCTCTCCTCCGCTACGGTAGTCCTTGGCCAGCCCGGCCCGGCGCCGGTGGCAGCGGAGGACCAACGGTTACTGCCGTACACACGGCCGGCTCAGCTGGTCGATATCGGCGGTCGGCGCATCAACATGCACTGCGCGGGAGCCGGGGGCCCTACCGTCGTTCTGATGGCTGGCATATTCAGCTGGTCAGTCGTCTGGTACAAGGCCCAGCCCGTCATCGCCCAGAAGACACGCGTCTGCGCGTTCGACCGAGCCGCCTATGGCTTCAGCGATCCACCGCGCCGCCCTCAGATCATCTCGGAAGTGGTTGAGGATCTGCACGATGCACTGCACGCCGCGGCCATACCGGGCCCTTACGTGTTGGTGGCGAACTCGTTAGGCGGCCTGGAGGCGCGGATCTATGC
>JAFAVO010000064.1 GCA_019242385.1 Gammaproteobacteria bacterium
AGCAGGGCGTTGGTGGCCACGGTGGTGCCGACCTTCACTGCCGCAACCCGCGCCGCTCGCCCTGCGCCAGCACCGGCCATCTCGAGAATGGCGCGCGCGGCGCGCACCCCCGGATCACCGCTCGAGGCATCCATCGCGATCGAGGGCACCTTGCGCACGTGCACAACACCCGAGGGCGCGAGCCCAATGACATCCGTGAAGGTTCCGCCCCGATCGATCCAGAACTGCCAGCCCGTGCCGCGGGCACTTGCGGATGCTTGGCTTGTGGTTTCCATTGCCTGCATTATTCGCCCATGCTCCTCGTGCGCCCAGCGCCGGATGCCCTGCCATGCAAGCGCCCGTGACTTCCCGCCACGTCGTCTTCTCTCACGGCCAGGAGGCCGGCCCCTGGGGACGCAAGATCTCCGCGCTCGCCGAGGTGGCACGCGCGGAAGGGTACGAGGCGCACTCGGTGGACTACCGCGGCATCGATGAGCCGCGGGCGCGCGTGGCGAAGCTCGTGGAGTTCTGCAAGGAGCTCACCGGGGATCTGGTGCTGGTCGGCTCGAGTCTGGGCGGCTACGTTGCGGTCGCCTCGGCTTCATTGCTGCATGCGCGCGGAGTGTTTCTGATGGCGCCGGCACTCTACCTCCAGGGGTTGCCGGCGCTGCGCAGCGGGGTACTCGACTGCCCCGCCGCCGTCGTGCACGGCTGGCGCGATGATGTGGTCCCCTACGAGCACAGCGTGCGCTTTGCCCAGGCGTATCGCTGCGCGCTGCACCTGCTCGAGAGCGATCACCGCTTGCACAACCAGGTGCGAGTGATCCAGTACCTGTTCGAGTACTTTCTCGTTGCCCTGGATCTGCCGGCGATCGCCTTCGAGTGAACTGGCTGCTGCGGCGCCTGCTGGCACTGTGGGTGCGGTACAAGATCCTGCCCGAGCATGCCGCCGCGCAGCTGCGGGACTGGCCGCGACCGCTCTGCTACGTGCTGGAGCAGCGCAGCGCGACCGACCTTGCGGTGCTGGAGGAGGCCTGTGCGCGGCTGGGGATACCGAAACCCGGCCGCCTGCTGCTCGGCGGTACTCCGCCGCTGCGCTCCTATCTGTGGCTGACGCAGAGGCGGGGACTCCTCGTCCAGCGCCTCGACCGCCGGCCGCCGCGTCAGCTCGCCCGCATGATCGCCGCACTGCGCTCCGATCCGCAGTTGGATTTCGACCTGGTGCCGGCGGCGGTGTACTGGGGGCGTGCACCGCATAAGGAAGCGTCCTGGCTCGGGCTGTTCCTGAGTGAGGACTTCGGCTTCGCGAGCCGCGCACGCAAGCTCGTGCAGGTGCTATTCAACGGCCGCGACACCCTGCTCGAGCTCGATGAGCCGCTCAGCCTGCGGACGCTGCTCGGCGCGGAGCTCGCCGGCGCGCAGCGCGGCTTTCGCGTGGCGCGCACATTGCGCGCACTCTACGCGCGCCAGCGCGCCGCCCGGATCGGCCCGGACCTATCGCACCGGCGCACCATCGTCACCCGCGTGCTGCGCACGCGCGCCGTGCGCGCGGCGGTTGCTCAGGAAATGCGTGAGCGCCGGGTGACGCGCTACAAGGCGCTGCAGCAGGCGCGCGGCTATGCCTGGGAGATCGCCGCCAACTATTCGCACGCCTTCGTGCGCTTCATGGAGCACGCACTCGGCTGGCTGTGGAACCGCCTGTACGATGGAGTGGTTTTCGGTCATGCCGCCACGCTCGGCGCGGTCGCGGAGGGGAACGAGCTCATCTACGTCCCGTGCCACCGCAGTCACATGGACTATCTGCTGCTCGGCTACGCGATCTACGTGCACGGCTACGCCGTGCCGCACACCGCCGCCGGGGTCAACCTCAATCTGCCGGTCGTCGGCCGCTTCCTGCGCAAGGGAGGCGCGTTCTTCATCCGCCGCAGCTTCGGCGGCAACCGCCTGTATACCGTGGTGTTCATGAAGTACCTGGCAGCGATCATGAGTCGCGGCCACCCGATCGAGTATTTCATCGAGGGCGGGCGCAGCCGAACCGGACGGCTGCTGCAGCCCAAGACCGGCATGCTGCTCATGACCGTGCGCAGCTTCCTGGCCGATCCCTCGCGGCCGGTGGTATTCGTGCCGGTCTATTTCGGCTACGAGCGCCTGGTCGAGGGTGCGACCTATGTCGGTGAGCTGTCCGGGCGCCCCAAGGAGAAGGAAAGCATCCGCGGACTGCTCGGCTCCTGGCGGGTGCTGCGGCAGCGCTTCGGCAAGGTGCACGTGAACCTCGGTGAGCCGATCGCGCTCGCCGAGATTCTCGAGCGTCACGAGCGAGACTGGCGCGCGCAGCGTTGGGAGGAGGAGGCGCGCACTCCCTGGCTCGCGGCGGCGGTCGATGAGCTCGCCGAGCGCATCATGCGCAACATCAATGCCGCTGCGGCCGTGACGCCGGTCAGCCTGCTGGCGCTCGCACTGCTCGCGACACCGCGCCAGGCGCTGCCGGAAGCGGATCTCACGCGGCAACTGGAGCTGTACAAGTCGCTGCTCATCTCCTTTCCCTACAGCAACCGGGTAACGGTCACCGTGCTCACGGGCGCCGAGATCGTCGCCTACGGACAATCGCTGCGCCTGATCGAGCGCGAGCCGCACAGTCTCGGCGACATCGTGCGCATGAGCGCAGAGAACGCCGTGCTCGCCACCTATTTCCGCAACAACGTGCTGCACCTGTTCGCACTGCCCTCGCTCATCGCCTGCGTGTTCGCGAGCAACGCCCGCGTGTCGACCGCCGACATCCAGCGTCTCGCCTGGCGCGTTTATCCCTACATCGGAGCGGAGCTCTTCCTCCACTGGAGCGAAGCGGAGCTGCCTGCGGTGGTGGAAGCGACGCTCGCCGCGCTCGCGGCCCAGGGGCTGATCGAGCCCGAGCCGGACGGTGGGGCCTGGCGGCGCCCCTCGCCGGCTTCCGCGCAGGCGATGCAGCTGTCACTGCTCGCGCAGACGACCCTGCAGATCATCGAGCGCTACTACATGGTCGTCGCACAACTGATGCTGGCCGGCAGCGGAACGCTCACCCAGCCGGCACTCGAGGAACGCTGTCAGCAGACCGCGCAGCGCATGACGCTGCTCTCCGGGCTCGACTCCCCCGAGTTCTCCGACCGGTCGATGTTCGCGAACTTCATCGCGCTGCTGCGCGCGCGCGGGGTGATCCGCGCCGCCGGGGGCGGTGTGCTCGAGTACGACGAGGTGCTCGTGCGTGTGGCGCAGGACGCACAGTTCGTGCTCAGCGAGCAGCTGCGTCACAGCATCCTGCAGATCATGCACTCGTGAGACTGCTTGCCGCGTTGCGGCGCCGAGTAATAGACTGGCCCGCACGCGGTTTTGTTATTGCGCAACAAACAAGAACGCGACGTGGCTTCGCTGCACACTGTCGAAGCGGGGGAACACATGAGGAAGGTTCACACCGGGCGGGCCCTGAGGATCGCAGTGGTGGCCGTCTGCCTGGGGGCCGGTGCATGGCCGAGCGCGCAGGCCATCAGTTTCCGCAGCGATTCGGGTGACTGGACCGGCAGCTGGGATACCACGATCGGGTACGGCATGGGCTGGCGCATCGTGAATCCCGATTGCCGGCTGATCGCAATCGCCAACGGCGGCTGCGGCTACTCCCCGAACATCGACAATGGCGACCTGAACTACCTGCGCAGGACCGTGTACACCAAGGCGCTCACCGGAGTGACCGAGCTCGGGCTCAATTACCGCGACAAGGCCGGATTCTTCGTGCGCGGCTCGGGCCTGTACGACTTCGACGTGATGGCGAACCAGGTGAACCACATACCGCTCACTCACGAAGCCAAGGGGGTGGTCGGCAGCTACACGCGGCTGCTCGATGCCTTCGGTTACCTGCGCTTCGATCTGGGCAGCTTGCCTTCGGAGCTGCGTCTCGGACGGCAGGTGGTCGACTGGGGCGAGAGCACCTTCATCCCGGGCGGACTCAACTCGGTCAATTATTTCGACGTGACCGCGCTGCAGGTTCCCGGGGCGGAGCTGAAGCAGGCGCTGCTGCCGGACACGATGGCGCTGTTTAACTCACAGCTCACCAAGGATCTGAGCACCCAGCTTTTCTATCTGTTCAGCTGGCACCCGGACATCATCGAGCCACCCGGGGCGTACTTCAGTACCAGCGACGTCGCGGGCGCGGGCGGCGGCAAGGTGATCCTCGGCTTCGGGGCCATTCCCGACAAGGGCGTGGACTTCAGCTCCCTCGGTGGCGGGTTCATCAGTGATTTTCAGACCATACCGCGCCTGCCCGACCACAAGCCCTCCGAGGGCGGGCAGTACGGCATCAACTTCAAGCTGTACCTGCCGAACTTCGGCCAGGGCACGCAGCTGGGCTTCTACTTCCTCAACTACACCAACCGCGTGCCGCTGCTCTCGCTCCAGACCGGCTCCCAGGCCGGGGTGGGCAACGCCTTCGGCGCCATCAACGCCGTCGGTGGTGCTGCCCAGGCGCTGGCCGCCGGCCTGCCGTTCAACGCGGCCGTGGCAACCGGCGCCGCCGCCGGCCAGCAGGCCGCGGCCGCGCACGGCGGCAATCTCAGTGCCACGACCGCACAGCAGTACGCCACGATCGGCGCCAACACGCTGCTCGCCGGAGGCAACGTCAACGGCCAGGCGGCCAATATCGCCACTCACGAGTACAGCACGACCGAGGGGTTCTTCGAGGAGTTTCCGCAGAACATCAAGATGCTCGGCCTGTCCTTCAACACGCAGCTCCAGAGCACCGGCACCGCGCTGCAGGGCGAGGTCGCCTGGCGCCACAACGTGCCGCTGCAGATCGATGACGTCGAGCTGATCTATGCCTCGCTGACCCCGTTCGAGACCGGGGTCGCCAAGCTGCTCGGCGAGCCGACCACCCCGGCCGGGCATTGCGTGCCGGGCTCTGCCACCCCGATCACCGGATGTAACCAGATCGGCGCCTTCGCACCGGGGCAATACATACGCGGCTATGAGCTCAAGGACACCTGGCACTTCGACCTCACGGCGACACAGATCTGGGCCAACGTGTTCAAGGCTTCACAGGCGGTGCTCATCCTCGAGGCCGGCGCGGACTACGTGCCGAGCCTGGAGGACAAGCTCAGCGGCGGTCCGCAGGGTTTCGGTCTGCGCTACGACGGGCCTGGAACGAATCTGAGCGGAAACCCCAATCTCGGTGGATACCCGGAGTTTCCGGCCGTCAACGGCCAGTGCGTGCAGGCCTCCTTCCGCAATCCACTCGGCCGCTGTTTCGAGCCGGGCTCGACCTTCGCGACCAGTTTCGCCTGGGGCTATGTGGTCGCCGGCAGGCTCGAGTACGACAACGCCATCGGCGAGTGGAACCTGCTGCCGCACTTCACCTGGGTGCAGGATGTGAACGGGGTGTCGCCCGGGCCCGGCGGGGCGTTCATCAACGGCCGCATCGATGTGACGATGGGACTCACGGCCAGTCTGCACAACCGGTGGGAGCTCGATGTCTCCTACACCAACTACGGCGGTTACGGCGGCCGCGGCCAGTACAACCTGCTCAATGATCGCGATTTCATCGCAGCCAGCGTCAAGGTGTCGTTCTGAAGGGCAGCCGCAGGGCCACGCGGGCGAGCGCATGCACATTGGAGGCCCCATGAAAATGCTGATTCGATCCGGCGCCGCGTGCCTGCTGTTCGCCGCGGCAGCTTTTGGCGCGGTGAGCCCCCAGGAGGCCGCGCGGCTCGGCCAGGATCTCACCCCGCTCGGTGGTGAGAAGGCCGGCAACGCCGATGGCAGCATTCCACCATGGACCGGCGGATTGAAGTCGGCCGCCGATGCGGGCTTTCCCAACTACCGCAACGGCGAGCACTACCCCGACCCGTTCGCGAGCGACAAGCCGCTGTTCACCATCACCGCGGCGAACCTCGCCGAGTACTCCACCAAGCTCAGCGAGGGCCAGAAGGCGCTCTTCAAGGCCTACCCCGACTACAAGATGATCGTCTACCCGACGCATCGCAGCGCCGCCTCGCCCGAGCGCGTCTATGAAGGGACCAAGCGCAATGCGACGACGGCGAAGCTGGTGCCCGATGGCAACGGTTTCACCGGCGCGATCGATGGCACGCCCTTCCCCATTCCGCAGAGCGGCCTGGAGGTATTCTGGAATCACGTGACCCGCTGGCGCGGAGTCGCGGCTGGGCTCAACGTGGGCCAGGCGCCCATGACCGCGAGCGGCGGGTACACGCTCGTGAACTTCAAGGAAGAGTTCTACTTTCAGTATTACGAGCCTGGAATGACCGAGGCGGGGCTGAACAACATCCTGCTGTTCTTCACGCAGGAGACCACCGCGCCGGCGCGCCTGGCCGGTGAGGTGCTGCTCGTCCAGGAGACCATCGACCAGGCGCGGGAGCCGCGGCGCGCGTGGCTCTACAACCCGGGCCAGCGGCGCGTGCGGCGCGCGCCCAACGTGGCCTTCGACAATCCGGGCACCAACGCCGACAACCTGCGCACCGCCGACCAGTTCGACATGTACAACGGCAGCCCGCAACGCTACGACTGGAAGCTGGTCGGCAAGAAGGAGATGTACGTACCCTACAACGCTTATCGGCTGCAGGACGGTAAGCTGCGGTACGCCGAGCTCCTCAAGAAGAATCACATCAACCAGGATCTGGCCCGCTACGAGCTGCACCGCGTGTGGGTGGTGGATTCGACGCTCAAGCCCGGTGTGAGCCACATCTACAGCCGCCGCACGCTCTACGTGGATGAGGATTCCTGGCAGATTCTCGCGGTGGACTGCTACGACTCGCGCGGTCAGCTGTATCGCGTGCAGGAAGGCCATGCCATGAATTACTTCAACCTGCCCTCGCTGTGGACTGCGCTGGAGCTGGTGATGGACCTCTCGAACGGCCGTTATCTCGCCCTCGGCCTGCAGAGCGAGGAGCACGGCTCGTACGACTTCAGCATCAAGCGCACCGCGGCGGACTATCAGCCGAGCGTACTGGAGCGGCGCGGCATCCGTTAGATCATGGACGCGGCTCTGGCGCGGCTCGCGTCGGCTCTCGCGCTGGCGCTCGCCGTGCCGCTTGCAGCCGCTGAGGAGCAGGCGGCCACTGCGCCGGTGCGCGCGGCCGAGCCGGCGCGTCTCGCCGCAGGCGGGCTGCTGATCGCCATCGCTCCGGCTGGCGAGCGTCTCGTCGCGGTCGGAGACCGCGGCATCATCGTGGTGTCCGACGATCGGGGCGCGCACTGGAGGCAGGCCGAGCACGTGCCGACGCAGGCACTGCTCACCGGTGTGTGTTTTCTCGACGCGCAGCACGGTGTCGCGGTCGGCCACGATGAGGTCATCCTCGTCAGCGAAGATGGCGGGCTGCACTGGGAGCGCACGCACTACGCGCCCGAGGCCCAGCGGCCGTTGCTCGATGTGTGGTGCGGCAGCAGCGGGCAGGTGATCGCCGTCGGCGCCTACAGCGCCTATTTCACCAGCGACGATGGCGGAAAGAGCTGGCGCCAGGTGAAGTTCGAGCCGGTGTCGGCGTCCTCCGGCCCGCGTACAGCTCCGGCGCAGGAGCAGGGTGCAGGCGGCGGCTACCACCTCAATCGCATCGTGGGGGCACCGGGGCGGCGGCTGTACATCGCGGCCGAGGCCGGCCGTCTATACGCCTCCAGCGATGCAGGTAAGAGCTGGCGGGCGCTCGCTTCACCCTACGAAGGCTCCTTCTTCGGAGTGCTGCCACTTGCCGGCGAG
>JAFAVO010000121.1 GCA_019242385.1 Gammaproteobacteria bacterium
GAGACACAACGCATACAGAGCGGCCAGCAGGGCGAGCGGGTCCCAGACGACCGCGACACTGTGCCGCGCCAGGCGGTGGAAGCTGTTGGCGACGTCTGCGACCGCCAGTCCGATGAGCACGGCGAACAGGCCGAGCGCATACTCGAAGGCGCGAATTTCGGGCGTCACGGAGATGTCGCAGGTGGTGGAATGTGGAGCGGAAGGGGATCGAACCCTCGACCTTCGCATTGCGAACGCGACGCTCTCCCAGCTGAGCTACCGCCCCATCGAGATCAAAGCGGGGACCCCCCGCTGCGGCGCGCGATTCTAGCATCGGGCTCCCCGGGGTCCAATCCGATTTTAACCCCTGCCACCCTTGCGCGGCTATGATGGATCTCAGGGATGACGCATCCCTGGCTGCGGGAGAGTCAGCATGCTGCCCCTCGGTGGGCGAGCGCCGGAATTCACCTTGCCGGACCAGGATGAGCAGAGCGTATCGCTCAGCAACCTCCTTCGCCGGGGGCCACTGATCCTGTACTTCTATCCCGCGGATTTCACTCCAGGCTGTACCCGCGAAGCGTGCCTCATGCGTGACCTGCACGGGGAGATCGAGCAGGCCGGGCTGAATATCGCAGGCATAAGTCCCCAGGAGCCCGCGACCCATCGGCGCTTCCGCGAGAAGTATCAATTGCCCTTCACTCTGCTGTCAGATGCCGACAAGTTCGTGATTTCCATGTACGACGTGCGCGGCCCGTTGGGCATCGGTGTGCGCCGTGCGACCTACCTCATCGACCAGGCGCGCTACATCCGCGCAGGGGTCGCCAACTTCCGCATCAGCGAGCACGAGGCATTCGTGCGGCGCGCGGTGGCGCTGAGCGCGAGTCGCAGCACGGCGCGCGAGCGCACATTGACCTGAAGGTACCGGAGCGCGATCCGCCAGGTCACAGACGAAAGCGCGCCAGGTGTGCACGGCCGATGCTCGGTACACTCACTACATAGACGAAATCCATTTCCTCGGCGGCAGATGACACGGCGCTGCCGCTGAGCTCGTCCAGCATCTGCGGCAGCGCAGTACCGCTGGCAACGACCAATACCGTGCCGCCGGCATGCTCGTGCAGTGCGCGTGCGGCGGTAGTGCGGGCAGCGGCGCCATTGAAGACCACCGGCGCGCGGTGTAGCCGCTCGAGGAGCGGCGCGGCCGTCTGTTGGGCGCGCCGGTCATCGCTCTCGTAGACACCATCCAGTTGCCCCCGGCCGGGCGTCTCCGTACCGAACATGTGCGCCAATCGCTCCGCGCGCGCCTCGCCTTCGGCGGAGAGCGGCGGATCATCAATGGAGCCGGGAGTTTTCTCCGCCGAGTGCACCAGGAATACCACGGTCGTGGTTGCACGGCTGTAGAACACCCAGCCCAATGCCAGCAACACCCCGGCCACGAGCACACCGAGGTAAAGAGGTGCGAGAAAGGGTCGCCGATAACGGGTGATGCCGGGTGGCTCCATGCCCCCATGATAACTTGTATGGAATGGCCCGGAGCCCGAACTGCTGCTGCGCATCAACGCTCCGGGCCGCGCTTTTTTGCGCGCACGTCGGTAATCTGCGCCTCGGCGAACATTGTCGCCAATCGAGCGAGGCATCCCGTGCCATCGGGCGGGCAAACCACCGTCATACAGCGCATCCTCGAGCGGCGCGCGCAGCACCTGCGCGCCACACCCGAAGAGACCACCGCCACCATCGCGGTCATGCTGCGCCTCGTGCCGCCGGCGAAGGCGTTGCTCGTGTGCCGGGACGCAGCCTTCCGCGCAGAGCTCGAGCAGCGCATCACGCGCGGCATGCTCGAGTGCGAGCCGGTCGCGGACGAGCACGAAGCGCTGCAGCGCTGTGCAGCTGGAAATCATGCGGTCGTAATCACCGATAGCCTGCAGTTGATCCGTCGCTTGCGCGCTGCACCTGCGCTTCGCCCGCCCTTGGTACTCTACCTGGCCGAGCGCGATGAGCCTGTCGCGCGCGCCGCCGGTCTCGCTGTCGGTGCAGATGAGTGTCTGGGGCGGCAGGCGCTCGAGCGCGAGCTCGATGCGCGCCTCGCTTCGGCGCGGCGCATTGCCGAACTCGAGACGGTGCTGCGAATCACGCTGGCCGAGAACCGCAAGCTCTCGGCCACCGATGATCTGACACGTGTCGCGAGCCGGCGCTTCTTCAGCAAGCATTTTCCACGCGAGGTCGAGCGCGCCGCGCGCTACGGTCGGGCGCTGTCGCTCATTTTGTGCGACATCGACCTGTTCAAGAGCATCAACGACTCCCTCGGCCATGCGGGCGGCGATCAGGTCCTGCGGCAGTTCGGTGCGCGGCTGCAGAAGCAGCTGCGGCGCGGTATCGACTGGGTGGCGCGTATTGGCGGTGAGGAGTTCGCGGTGGTGCTGCCCGAAACCGGATATGAGCCGGCACTCGAGGTCGCCCGCAAACTGCGCGCGGCGATCGCGCAGGTGCACTTCAGCAGCGAGGGGAAAAGTGTCACGGTGACCGCGAGCTTCGGACTATGCGGACTCGATCGCGTGCCGGCCGGCGAGCGCCGCCTCGCCGAGCGTGTGCTCAAGATCGCCGATGCGGCGCTCTATCGCAGCAAGCACTCCGGTCGCAACCGGGTGACGGCGACCATGTTCAATGCCGGAGGTGAGTGAAGACACGCGGGTCTCTTCGCTCGAGCGGCGCGCGCTGGCGAAAACGCGTGCAGCCTGACGCAACCCTTTGCGGCGCATCGGCCTTTGGAGCAGCAGCCGGCCTCTGTCCACATGGTTATGCACAAATTCTGTGGATAACTGACTGGGGTGGAAACAGGCGGAACCTTGTGTGAGACTCGTGCTCTTTCGCTTCGCGAGCCCGAGATGAAAAAGACCGCCAGCGAACAGAGCTCTCCCACCGATCCGCCCGAGCGGATCCGCCTGCAGGCCGATGTCGCCAAGCAGAGGGTGCGCATTGCGAAAGACGAGCTGAAACGGGCGCGCAAGCGATTGAAAGAGGCCAAACGCGAGGCCAAGCGCGCCCGCAAAGTTGCGGCCGCCGCTCGCAAGGCGTGGAAGCGAGCGCGACGCGCCCAGAAAGGTGGGTCGCAGGACGCTTCGGCGCCGGCGAAGCCGGCATTGAGGCGAGCGGCCGCGCGTAGGGTCCT
>JAFAVO010000303.1 GCA_019242385.1 Gammaproteobacteria bacterium
TCGACCCGCAGAGCAACCTGATCGATGTGCACATCAGCCGCCTGCGTCAGGCGATCGATCGCGGCAGCGACCATCCACTGATCCACACGGTGCGCGGCTCGGGCTACGTATTGCGCAGCGACAACTGAAGCCGTGCGACTCGATCTGATCAACACCACCGCCTTCCGCCTCTCGGTGGTGTACACGTTGCTCGTGACGCTCGCGGTCGGCGTCACGCTCGGCAGTGCTTACCTCCTGACCGAGAGCCTCATCACCGATGAGGTCGACCTGATCATCGACACCGAGCTCAAGAGCCTGCAGGACAAATTTGCCCGCAGCGGGGTCGCCGGCGTGACCGATGAGATCAACCTGCGCATCGACAGCTGGGGAAGGATCGGGGCGGTCTACATGCTGGCGGATGCGAATTTCGAGCGCATCTCCGGCAACGTGGCCCATTGGCCTTTCGATGGCATGCCGAGCGAGGCCTGGCCGGAGTTCGACATCGCCACCATCGAGCCCGGGCGGCGCGCGGTGCACCCGGTGCGCGCCGCGGTGCGCACGCTGCCCGACGGTGACCTGTTGCTGGTCGGCACGGATATCTCCCAGGGACGGCGCTTCGCCGAGAAATTCCGCTTCGCGACGCTGGCGGGCATCGGCCTGTCGACGCTGGTGGCGGCGATCGCCGGCTTCTGGTTCAGCTATCGCCTCGCCCGGCGCGTCGGCGAGGTGACCCGCACCTGTCAACGCATCCTCGCCGGGGAATCGGGCCGGCGGCTGCCGGTGGCAGGCGCGCGGGACGAGTTCGACGCGCTGGCCGCCTCGGTGAATCGGGTGCTCGACCGCTTGGAGGAGCAGGCCGGCACGCTGCGGGCGACCTTCGACAGCACCGCGCACGATCTGCGCGCGCCGCTGCAGCGACTGCGGGCACGCATGGATGCGCTGCTGTTGCGCTCGCCACCGCTCGAGGGCGCGGTGCACGAGTCCATCGAGGCGGCATTGCGCGAGGTCGATCACCTGCAGCGCACGCTGGCGACGCTGCTGCAGATCGCACTCGCCGAGTCGGGTACCGCGCTGGCCGCGCCCGCTGCGGTGGATGTGGGCGAGCTGGCCGCGGAGCTGGTGGAGCTTTTCGAGCCGGTGGCGGGGGCGCAGGGGCTGACGCTCGACTGCCGGCACGAGCAGGCGGCGATCGTGCAGGGCAACCGGCAGCTGCTCGCGCAGCTGCTCACCAATCTGATCGAGAATGGCCTGAAGTACGTGCCCGCAGGTGGCCGCATCGAGGTCGCAGTGCGCAGACTCGCGGATCGTGTGAGCCTCGTGGTGAGCGACAATGGTCCGGGAATCGCGGCCGCGGACCGCTCGCGGGCCGGTCAGCCCTTCGTGCGCTTCGGCAACGCCGCGCAAGAAGGCAGCGGACTGGGATTATCGCTCGCGGCCGCCATCGCGCGCCTGCACCGCGGACGGCTCGCGCTCGAGAGCAATGAGCCGGGACTGAAGGTGATCGTGGAGCTGCCGGCCTGAGAGCCCTGCGCCTGCGGCCGTGCCGGCTCAGGAGCTCTTGCTGCCGCTGGCGGCGCTCTTGCCGGGTCCCTTGGCGGAGGTCTTACCGGCGTGGCAGTCCTTGACGAACTGGCTACGCGCCTCGCCGCTGAGCTGCTTGGCGTCGGCCTGCTTGTTGCAGACTTTGAGCGAGGGATGCTTGACCGGGGTGGCCGTCGGCGCAGCCGGCTGCTCGGCGGCTGCGGCCATGCCGCAACCGACGATGGCGATGGCGGCAAGTGCGGTGACGGTTTTCATGCCCTCTCTCCCGAGCCTGATTGCTGAGGTCAGAAGTTAGAGTGCCGCGCGGTGCGGGGCAACGACCGCGCCATTAAGAAATCTTCATGCGCTGTGCCGGCCGGTGCCGGGAGCAGGCCGCTCAGACGGGCTTTTCGCGCTCGATGCGGGCGTAAGCGGAGTGGTTGTGGATCGACTCGAAGTTCTCGGCTTCGACCACGTAGGCCGCGACGCGCTCTTCCTGGTTGAGCCGTGTGGCGACATCGCGCACCAGGTCCTCGACGAACTTCGGATTGTCGTAGGCGCGCTCGGTCACGTATTTCTCATCCGTGCGCTTGAGAATGCCGTACAGCTCGCACGAGGCTTCGCTCTCGGCGATTTCGATCAGCTCTTCGATCCATATGTGGCTGTGCCGGCGCAGGCGGGCGGTGATGGTCACCTGCGAGCGCTGATTGTGCGCGCCGTATGCGGAGATCCGCTTCGAGCAGGGGCACAGGCTGGTTACCGGGACCGCTACACGCAGCCACATGTCGCTGTGACCGCGGGTGTGCTCACCGATCAGCGTGGCCCGATAATCCATCAGGCTCTCCACCCCCGAGACCGGCGCGCGTTTCATGACGAAGAACGGGAAGCTCATCTCGATATGGCCGCTGTCCGCCTCGAGCCGCTCCGTCATGCCGCGCAGCATGCTGCCGAAGGACTCGACCGAGATCTCGCGCTCGCCGTGCAGGATCTCGACGAAGCGTGACATGTGCGTGCCCTTGAAATCGTGCGGCAGGCTCACGTACATGTTGAAGGTTGCGATGGTGTGCTGCTCGCCCTTGGCGCGGTCCTTGACGCGCACCGGGTGGCGGATGTCCTTGATGCCGACGCGGTTGATGGGTAGCCGCCGGGTATCCGCGTGCGCCTGCACATCCTCCATCTCGGCGAGGGTGGTGCGCGCGATCTTGGCGATGCCGGCCGGCGGGTTCATGGAGCACAAGCCTAACACCGAAGCGGCCACACCGGCGTAACGGCGGCGTTTCCGCCGCCGGCGTCGGCAACGCGCCGGGCTGCGCCTAGGCTCCGCCGGCCGAGCGGATGCGATCGCGCGACTGCAGTGCCCACCAGCGCTCGATGCTGGCGGTGAGCCCGGCTGCATCGAGGCCCGCCGCGGCCAGGCAGCCCTCGCGCGAGCCATGCGGGATGAAGCGATCGGGGATGCCCACCTGCAGCAGCGGCAGCGACAGCCCCTCGGCGGCGAGCAGCTCGACCACGGCGGAGCCCGCGCCGCCGAGCACCGCATTCTCCTCGATCGTGACCAGTGCGCGGTGCCGTGCGGCGACCGACAGGATCAACTCCTCATCGAGCGGCTTGACGAAGCGCATGTTGACGAGCGTGGCATCGAAGGCCTCGGCGATCGCCGCCGCCGGCGCGACCAGCGCGCCGAAAGCCAGCAGTGCCAGCCCGCTCTTGCCTTCGCGGCGCAGTTGCGCCTTACCGAGCGGCAGCGCGCTCATCTCGCTCACCAGCGGCACCCCCGGACCGCTGCCGCGCGGATACCGTACGAATGCGGGGCAGTCGAGCGTGGTCGCCGTATAGAGCATCTGCCGGCACTCGTTCTCGTCCGCGGGCGCCATGATCACGGTGTTGGGAATGCAGCGCACGAACGAGAGATCGTAGCTCCCCTGGTGGGTGGCGCCGTCGCTGCCGACCAGCCCGGCGCGATCGACCGCGAACACCACCGGCAGGTTCTGCAACGCCACATCATGGATGAGCTGATCGTAAGCGCGCTGCAGGAAGGTCGAGTAGATGGCCACCACGGGTTTCAGGCCCGCGGTTGCCAGCCCGGCCGCGAAGGTCACCGCGTGCTGCTCGGCGATGGCGACATCGAAGTAGCGCTCAGGGAAGCGCTTGGAGAATTCCACCAGGCCCGAGCCCTCGCGCATGGCTGGGGTGATGCCGATGATGCGCGGGTCGGCGGCGGCCATGTCGCAGAGCCACTGCCCGAAGATCTGCGAATAGGTGGGCCCGGAGCTCTTCTCCTTGAAGATGGTGCCGCTCACCGGGTCGAACGGTCCCGGTCCGTGCCACTTGATCGGGTCGGCTTCCGCCGGAGCGTAGCCCTTGCCCTTGCGTGTCACGACGTGCAAAAACTGCGGTCCGCGCAGCTTGCGGATGTTACGCAGTGTGCTCACCAGCGCCTTTACGTCGTGGCCATCCATGGGACCGATGTAGTTGAAGCCCAGCTCCTCGAACAGGGTGCCGGGGAGCACCATGCCCTTCAGGTGCTCCTCCGAGCGGCGCGCGAGCTCCCACACCGCAGGCATCGGCCGCAGCACTTTCTTGCCGCCCTCGCGCAGGTGCGCGTAGACGCGCCCGGACAAGGCGCGCGCGAACTGGTTGGAGAGCGCACCGACGTTCTCGGAGATCGACATGTCGTTGTCGTTGAGGACCACCAGCAGGTCCGCCGGCAGCGAGCCCGCGTGGTTGAGGGCCTCGAACGCCATGCCGGCGGTCATCGCCCCATCGCCGATGATCGCGACCACGCGCCGGCTTTCTCCGGCGCGCGCCGCCGCCACGGCCATGCCCAGGGCGGCGGAGATCGAGGTGCTCGAATGGCCGACGCCGAAGGTGTCGTATTCACTCTCGCTGGGCGTCGGGAAGGGTGCGAGCCCGCCATCCTGCTTGATGGTGTGCAGAAGGTCGCGACGCCCAGTGAGCACTTTGTGCGGATAGGCCTGATGCCCCACATCCCACACCAGTCGGTCGTGCGGAGTGTCGTAGATGTAGTGCAGCGCGATGGTGAGCTCAACTGTGCCGAGGCCGGCAGCGAAATGCCCGCCGCGTGTGCTCACGCTCTGGATGAGGAACTCCCGCAGCTCGCGCGCGAGTGCCGGCAGCTGGCTCGAGGGCAGCTGACGCACATCCGCCGGCGTGGCAATCCCCTGGAGCAGTGGATACTTGTCCAAACCCTCGCTCATTGTGTCAGTTTACACGCGCGGCTGCGTGCGGGCCCGTACGGGGCGTGCCGCTCGCGCTGCAGTGCGTCCTGTCGCGGCTCAGCTGGCCCGGTTTACCATGACATTGGCGAGCAGCACCAAAGCAGTGCTGCGGCCGCCCAGTGGCGCGAGCGCGGCGATCGCGCTATCGCGCAGCTCGCGCGCGCGCACCCGCGCGCTCTCGAGCCCGACCGTGCTCGGATAAGTGGGCTTGGAGTGGGCCGCATCGGCGCCGGTCGATTTGCCGAGCAGTGCGGGATCGCCCTCGACATCGAGGATGTCGTCCTGGATCTGGAACGCCAGGCCGATCTCGGCGCCGAAACGCTCGAGGCCGGCGAGCTCGGCACCGCCCGCCACGCCGGCAGCCAGCGCACCGAGCAGCACGCTCGCCTGTATCAACGCGCCGGTCTTGCGGCGGTGCATGTCCTCGACCGCGCCCACGGCGAGCGTGCGTCCCACCGCATCGAGATCCACTGCCTGGCCACCCGCCATGCCGCTCGTACCGGTGGCGCGCGCCAACACCCGGATCATCTCCAGCCGCAGCGGCGCGCTCGTCGCGGCGAGCGGCTCGTTGGCCAACACCGCGAATGCCAGCGCCTGCAGTGCATCGCCGACCAGGATCGCGGTGGCTTCGTCGTACGCGCGGTGACAGGTGGGACGTCCACGCCGCAGATCGTCATCATCCATTGCCGGCAGATCATCGTGCACCAGGCTGTAGACATGGATCAGCTCGACCGCCGCCGCGGGCGCATCGAGCTGGGTGAGCGGTGCACCGAGCGCTTCACCGGTGAGGTAAACCAGCGTCGGTCGCAAGCGCTTGCCGGCGCCGAGCACGCTGTAGCGCATAGCCTCACGCAGCCGTGCGCTCCCGGCCTCCGGCAAGCTGAGGGCGCGCTCGAGCACCCGCTCGATGCGAGCCCGGCACTCCGCAACCCGAGTCGTGAAGGCGGTGGGCTCGCTGACTTCGGCACTAACGGGCGTTGCGGTCACTCCCTGTCCACATTCCCGGCGGAGCTCGTCTCGCCGGCCTCCTCGAAAGCTATGGGCTCCCCGCTGCGTTTCAGCAGAATCTCTACCTTCTGCTGCGCGGCCTGCAGGCACGCCTGGCAGTGACGGGTCAGCGCCACACCGCGCTCGAAGGTGCGCAGCGCCTCATCGAGCGGCACATCGCCGCGCTCGAGCCGCTCGACGAGGCTCTCGAGCTCTGCCAGCGCGTTTTCGAAATCAACGGGTTTGTTGTCAGCTGACACGTATCACCGGCTGCCGGCAGTTGCGCCAGGGCGCGCAACGTTACACAGCCCCGCGGGCAAGGGTCAACGCGAGGGTTGCGCACCCTGCGACGGGGGGATACAGTCCCGCCCCTGCATTAGACCCAGTCTAAGTGAGGAGCGACATGAATCTCAAAGGCAGCAAGACGGAAAAGAATCTCAAGGATGCGTTCGCCGGGGAGTCGCAGGCCAACCGCCGGTACCTGTACTTCGCCCAGAAAGCGGACGTGGAAGGTTTCAATGACGTCTCGGCGGTGTTCCGCTCGACCGCCGAGGGCGAGACCGGGCATGCGCACGGTCATCTCGAATATCTCGAGGCCGTGGGCGATCCCGCCACGGGTCTGCCGATCGGCGAGACACGCGCCAACCTCAAGGCCGCCATCGCCGGTGAGACGCACGAGTACACCGACATGTACCCCGGGATGGCGAAGGCCGCGCGCGAGGAGGGATTCGCCGAGATCGCCGACTGGTTCGAGACGCTTGCGAAGGCCGAACGCTCTCACGCCAATCGATTCCAGAAGGCGCTGGACGCCATATGAGTCGCTGCGCGAGCGATGGTGTTGCCCCTCCTGCAGCCCCGCGGCGCTTGCCGCCGCGGGGTGAGTGCCCGTGAGCGGTTCGTGAGCTCATGAGCAGCACACCCGCGGGCACCGGCGCAGGCGAGGGCAGCCTCCACGCCCCCACGCGTCATCCGCTCGCGTGGCGCAGCGAGTCCTTCTACGACACTGCCGCGCTCGATCGCGAGCTCGAGCGGGTATTCGACATCTGTCACGGCTGCCGCCGCTGCTTCAGCCTGTGCAACGCGTTTCCAACGCTCTTCGATGCAGTCGACGCCACCGATGCCGGGGAGGTGAGCGCGCTCGACAAGAAGGTGTTCTGGCAGGTCGTGGATCACTGTTACCTGTGCGACATGTGCTTCATGACCAAGTGTCCGTACGTGCCGCCCCACCCGTGGAATGTCGACTTTCCCCATCTGATGCTGCGTGCCAAGGCGGTGCGCGTGCGCGGCTCCGGGCTTTCCTGGCAGGAGCGCGCACTGGCGGCCACCGATACGGTCGGCGCCTTCGCCGGCATCCCGGTGGTGGTAGAGGTGGTGAACGCCTTCAATGCCTCGCGCCCCGGGCGCGCCGTGCTCGAGAAGGTGCTGGGTGTCGATCGCAGCGCGCCCGTCCCGCGCTATCACACCCGCACCGCGCGCCGGCGTCTCGCCGGATTGGGCACCGTGCGCGCTGCGGACGGTGCCGAGCCCGCCCCGCCCGCAACCTCTGGCGCCGGGTCGGTGACGGCAGCCTCCGTCCCGGAGTCCACGAGCGCAGCCGCGGCGCCCGCAGCCGGCGCCGGACAACGCCGCAGCGTCACGACCGGGAGGGTTGCGCTCTTCACCACCTGTTACGCCAACCGCAACGAGCCCGAGCTCGCCGAGGATCTGGTCGCGGTGCTCGAGCACAACGGCATCGACGTGGCGCTGCTCGATGCCGAGCGGTGCTGCGGCATGCCGCGCCTCGAGCTCGGCGATCTCGAGGCGGTCGCGCGGCTCAAGGAGCGCAACATTCCGCAGCTGCAGGCCGCGGTAGCGGCCGGCTACGACCTGCTCGCGCCCATACCTTCCTGCGTGCTCATGTTCAAGCAGGAGCTGCCGCTCATGTTTCCCGAGGATCCGGCGGTGCGGCAGGTGGCCGAGCGGATGTTCGATCCGTTCGAGTATCTGATGCTGCGCCACGCGGCGGGGCGGCTGCGCACGGACTTCAAGGTCGCGCTCGGCAAGGTGAGCTACCACGTGCCCTGCCACCTGCGGGTGCAGAACATCGGACTCAAGACGCGCGAGCTGCTGCGGCTCATCCCCGGCAGCACCATCGACACCATCGAGCGCTGCTCCGGGCACAACGGCACGTACGGTGTGAAGGCGCGCTTCCGTGCCGCATCGATGCGCATCGCCCGGCCCGTCGTGCAACGCGTGGAAAGCTCGGGCGCCGAGCACTTCGCCAGCGATTGCCCGATGGCGGGACACCAGATCGAGAGCGGCCTCGGCTCGGCGCGTGCGCCGGAGCATCCGCTGCGGCTGCTGCGCATCGCCTACGGCCTGTGAGGCACGGAACCGGGCCAGGAGGCGCATGGTGAACAAACTCTCCGCCGCGGACCTCCTGTCCCTCGAGCAGTACGCGCGCGAGCGCGCCGCTTTCCGCGCGCGCGTGCTGCAGCACAAGTCCGAGCGGCAGCTCGCGGTCGGTCCCAACGCCACCTGGTGCTTCGAGGACCGCCTCACCGTGCAGTACCAGGTGCAGGAAATGCTGCGCGCCGAGCGCATCTTCGAGGCCGACGGCATCGCCGAGGAGCTGGCCGCGTACAACCCGCTCATCCCGGATGGTGGCAACTGGAAAGTGACCCTGCTGCTGGAGTTCGAGCCGGCCGAGCGGCCGCAGGCACTGGCGCAACTCAAGGGCATCGAGGATCGCTGCTGGGTACAGGTGGCCGGGCACGAGCGGGTGTTTGCGATTGCCGATGAGGATCTCGAGCGCGAGAACGAGCAGAAGACCTCCGCAGTTCACTTCCTGCGCTTCGAGCTCACGGCCGCCATGATCGCGAGCCTGCGTGCCGAGGCCATGCTCGGCCTCGGCATCGACCACGAGCACTACCATCACGAGGTGCAGGTGGCGCCGGCCGTGCGGCGCTCGCTCACCACCGACCTGCGTTGACCGGCGCCCCGCGCCGCGCCCGGCCCTGCTAAGATCCGCGCCGCGTCGGCGGCGCGCTTGTGCGCCCGCCGGTCCAGCATGGAGATGCAGCGCGCGGGATGAGTCAGTCCTACACCGCTTCCGATATCGAAGTCCTTTCCGGACTCGAGCCCGTTCGCCGCCGGCCGGGCATGTACACGCACACGCAGCGGCCCAACCATCTCGCGCACGAGGTCATCGACAACAGCGTCGATGAGGCGATCGCCGGCTACTGCAAGCAGATCGATGTGGTGCTCTACAAGGATGGATCGCTGGAGGTGGCGGACGATGGCCGCGGCATGCCGGTCGACATCCATCCGAAGGAGAAGGTGAGCGGAGCCGAGCTCATCCTGACGCGCTTGCACGCCGGCGGCAAATTCTCCGACAAGACCTACAAATTCTCCGGCGGCCTGCACGGGGTGGGAGTCTCGGTCGTGAACGCGCTCTCCAAGCACCTCGAGTGCTGGATCAAGCGCGGCGGCAAGGAATACAACATCAGCTTCAAGGACGGCAAGATCTCCTCCAAGCTCGAAGAGATCGGCACGGTCGGCCAGCGCAACACCGGCACGACCATCCGCTTCTGGCCCGATCCGAAGTTCTTCGACTCGGACACGTTTTCCGTTCCACAGCTGAAACACACCCTGAAGGCCAAGGCGGTGCTGTGCCCCGGCCTGCGCGTCACCTTCAAGAGCGAGGCCACCGGCGAGAAGGATGAGTGGTTCTATACCGGCGACCTGGGTGCGTATCTGGTCGAGGAGCTGGAGAAGCTCGAGCGTATACCCGCCGAGCCGATCACCGCGACGCGCGCGGGCGATGACGATGCGGTCGACTACGCATTGTGCTGGGCGCCGGATGCGGAGACGCCGGTTGCCGAGAGCTACGTCAATCTGATTCCGACGCCCGAGGGCGGCACGCATGTCAACGGTCTGCGCGCCGGTGTCGCCCAGGCGGTGCGCGAGTTCTGCGAGTTCCGCAATCTCGTGCCCCGCGGGATCAAGCTCACACCCGAGGATGTCTGGGACAAGGCGAGCTACGTGCTATCGGTGAAGATTCACGAGCCGCAGTTCGCCGGGCAGATGAAGGAGCGCCTGGGCAGTCGCGATGCCGCCCCGCCGGTCGAAGGCTTCGTGCGCGATTCGGTGGCGCTGTGGCTCAACGGCCATCCGGATGCGGGCGAGCGCATCGCGCAGTTTGCGATCGCCAACGCCCAGGAGCGCGCCAAGGCGGCCCAGCGCGTGGTGCGCAAGCGAATTGCCGGCGGCCCGGCGCTGCCCGGTAAGCTCGCCGATTGCGTGAGCCAGGAGCCCAAGCGCT
>JAFAVO010000356.1 GCA_019242385.1 Gammaproteobacteria bacterium
GCCTAAGGGGCGGTGAAGCGGAAGGGTTGTCCGCCGCGGAGGCGGCTGCGGTGAAGCGCTGGCGCAGCGTGCTGCTCGATGTGGCCATTCAGGAGATGGGACACCTCGCCGCGGTGTGGAACATCACCTCGGCGCTCGGTGCGAGTCCACGGATCGGGCGCACCAACTTTCCTCTGGACCCGGGTTACCTGCCGGCCGGTATTACCGTCAAGCTCGCGCCATTCAACGCGGACACCCTGCAGCACTTCGTGTTCCTCGAGCGCCCGCAGGGTGCGACGGAGCCCGAAGGCCAGGGCTTCGCGTGCGAGCGGCCCTATGCGCGGGGCACCGATCGCCCGCACCTGACACCGATGGGGCGCGATTACGACACGGTCGGGATCTTCTACGAGCGTTTGGGGGAAGGACTGCGCACTTTCGTCGATCGCTACGGTGAGTCCATCGCCTTCGATGGCGACCCCGCCCTGCAACTCTCCAGTGAGGAGGTCAATCTTCCAGGCGCCCGCCACGTCATCTGCCTGAAGACGGCGCTCGCGGCTTTCCATGCCATCATCGAGCAGGGCGAGGGCGCGCCGCGTGATTCGGCCGCCTCGCACTTCCAGAAATTCCTCGGCATCCGCACCGAGCTCGAGGCACTGACGCAGAAGAATCCGGCCTTCGCCCCCGCCTTTCCGGCGGCCACCAACCCGGTGCTGCGCCGGCCGCCACGCCCGGAGGGGCGCGTGTGGCTCGAGAATCCGGAGGCGTTTGCGACCGTGGATCTCGCCAATGCGAGCTATGCGCTGATGCTGCGCCTCATCGGCTATGCCTACGCGCTGCGCGGCCCAAGCAAGGAGAAGTCACTCGCGGTGGATCTCGGCATCGGCCTCATGCAGGCCATGATGCCGCTCGCCGAGCGCGCCGCGCGGCTGCCGGCCGGTCCCTCCAACCCACACTGTAACGCCGGCATGTCCTTCATCGTGCTGCGCGATCCGAGCCCGCTTCCGCCCGGGCCCGCGGCGCGGCGCTTGCTCATCGAGCGCTTCACGCAGCTCGCGGAGGCAGGCACAGCGCTGTGCGCCTCGGGCGACGCGCGTGCGCTGGCGGCGTCCGAGCAGCTCTCGCGCCTCGCCGCACGCGCCTCGCGGGAATTCGATCTTGCGGCTGCCGCAGCACCCGCGGCCCCCGCGCCGGGAATCGCCGCCGCGGCGATCGCGCCGACGTCCGCGGTCCCAGGCAGTGCTGAGATGGGAGCCGCCTCCGGCATCGAGCGTGTCCGCGGCGAGAAGCTCGAGCTGGAGTTTGAGGCGAAGCGCTGCATCCATTCGCGCTTCTGCGTCACGTGGACACCGAAGGTGTTTCTCGCCAACGTCAAGGGTCCGTGGATTCATCCGGACGCCATGCCGCTCGAGCGCGTGGTGGAGGTGGCGCACGCCTGTCCATCCGGCGCCATACGCTATCGTCGGTTCGATGGCGGCCTCGATGAGGGCCCACCGCCTGTGAACCTCGCGATGGTGCGCGAAGCGGGGCCGTATGCCTTCCGGGCCCAGCTCGAGATCGATGGGACGCCCGCCGGATTTCGCGCCACCTTGTGCCGTTGCGGTGCCTCGAAGAACAAGCCTTACTGCGATGGTTCGCATCACGACATCGGCTTCACGGCGAGCGGCGAGCCCGCGAGCGGCAAGACCGACACGCTCGCGCAACGCGACGGCGTGCTCGCGATCGATCCGCAGCCCAATGGCCCGCTGCGGGTGCGGGGCAATCTCGAGATCGTGAGCGGCACCGGACGCGCGGTCTCGCGCGTGACCTCGGCTTACCTGTGCCGCTGTGGCGGGAGCGCCAACAAGCCCTTCTGCGACGGCACCCACACCAAGATCGGGTTCAGTTCCCGCTGACGCGCTAGGACGCCGGTAATATCTCCACCGCTACTGAATCGGTGAAGGTGACCTGGACTGTGTCGCCGCGCTTGAGCTCACGGATGAATTGCTGCATCTCGGGTGTCTTCACCTGAACGATGTGAGTCGTTCCGTCCGACCTCGTGAACGCGACCGTGTTCGTCGGCAAATTGACATCCTGTATCTTGACGGTCACCGTCGCCGAGCGGCCAATCACACCCGACGGGCTCATGCCCGGTGAGTTGCCCTGGGCGAAAGTGGACACCGCCGGGTCGTTGATGGTTTTGCCGCCCTTGACGACCTGTGCCATGGTCCCCTGGTAGTAGTTGACGGTGACCCGGTCGCCGACCTTCAGGTTGTTGAAGTTCTTGACACCGGGACCCGCCTGGATGGTCAACGCTCCACGCTCTCCCTGAATCGTGACCTCGCGCGTCGCCGCGTCGATTGCCCTCACCGTGGCTCTCATCGTGGTAAGCGTGCTGGTGTAGGCGCCCCCGGGCTGCTGTCCCCAGGCGCAGTTGACCATCACGGACACGGCGAGGATCGCAAGTTGCCCTTTGAGGCTGGTGGGTTTCTTCATGGCATCTCCTTGGCTGAGCCCTGACACGATGTCATCGAGTCGCGCAGATTTTTTGAGCGTTCTTGCTTACAACAGGAGCGAGTCGGTAGCAATTGGACCTGGGTCCCATTTCAGACTCGTCATCTGTCCCGGACTGTGCGCGCGAGTGACAGGCGGCCAACGTCGCGGCTGAATTCCTCGATCTCCCGCTCCGCCCTCTCGGGCGGCGGTCCGTAGCGAAGCTCGGCGTAGCGGGTCAGCAGCGGCAGCACCGCCGCCTGCGCCTGCGGATGGCGCGCGATGAGCGCGGCGGCGAAATCGAGCGGACCCTGGTGCGGAGCGCGCGGCACGATGCGCGCGAGCTTGCGGCACAAACGGGCGTAAGCACGCGCGAGCGGATCGGGCCGCAGCGGTGCCATGGCGCGGCGCAGGTGCCAGGCGATCAGCGCCAGCCAGCCGCAGAGCGCCAGCATGAAGGCCCAGCCGAGATAACGCGCATCGGGCGAGCGGATGCCGAGGCGCGCGAGCACATCGAGCTGGCTGTCGTAGTCGAATCTCACCACGTGATTGGTCCACCACGCGTTGGCCGCATCCCAGCGCTGCAGCAGCTGCATCAGCCAGGGCGAGGCGTGCAGCAGACGCGCGCGCACCGGCAACTCCTGCGGCAGGAGGTCGATGATCCCGCGTTGCAGCCTCTCGGGCGCAACGACCGCCGTCGGATCGACACGCGTCCAGCCGTGGCCCACGAGCCAGACCTCCGCCCACGCGTGGGCGTCTGCCTGGCGCACGAGAAAATAATCACCGAACGGGATCCATTCGCCCCCGAGGTAACCGGTAACCACCCGCGAGGGCACGCCTGCGGCTCGCATGAGCACGACGAAGGCCGAGGCGTAGTGGCCGCAGAAGCCCACCCGCGTCCTGAAAAGAAAGTCATCGATCGCGTCGGGGCCGAGCCGCTCGGGCTCGAGCGAGTAGACGAAGCCGCCATCGCGCAGATAGCCGAGCACCGCCTGTACGTACGCCGCATCCGACCCGGCGCGCTCGCGCAGGCTCGCGGCCAGGGCGTGGGTACGTGGATTCCGCGATGCGGGCAGCGCGGTATCCTGATGTTGTGCGGCCGGCTCGAGCGGCTGCATCACGGCGGTGTGGGTGTACGAGAGCGCGTCGAAGCTCACGGGGTCATTCAGCGGGTCCGCACCCATGAGTTGATCGTCGTAGGTGAGCCGTGCGCGCGCATCCGGTGCCCCCACCGGCGTGTCGAGAGCGAACCACCAGCGTTGCCGGCTCGCTTCGAGCTGCACGCGATAGCGGTAGGCGGTGCCCACGTGCACCCGCGGCACCGGCGCGCGCAGGTCGAAGGCGTTGCGCCGCCAGGTCTGGCCATCGAACTCGTGCAGCACCGGTCCGCGCCAGTAGCGCTCCTGCGGCGGTGGTATCGGCCCGAGGAACTGCACGCGGAAGGCGGCGTCGTAGCTGGTCGCGAGCTTGCCGATGCTGCCGGGTGTCATGGTGTCGGAGAGACCGCTCAGTGCCAGGTCGTTACGTGGGATCGCCCAGAAGGCTCCGGGAAGTCGCGGAAAGAACACGAACAGCAGCAACGCCAGCGGCACCGCGAGGAGCAGCGCGCGGCCGGCGAGCGACATGGCGGCGCGCGCCGAGGTGGCGGGCGCGGCGATGACTGCGAGCGCTGCGCACGAGAGCCACGCCTGCAGACCGTAGAGCGGCGCGCGCGCGAGATCCTGCCGATCGAGACAGGCAGCGAGCAGCAGGAAAAGGCCCGCTGCCACCATCACGACCTGATCACGCGCGCCGCGTGTCTCCAGCAACTTCAGCCCTGCCATGAGCAGCAGCAGTGTCGTGCCGGCGGCGAGTCCGTTCAGCGTATGGAAGCGGGCGAGCACGATCGCGACGAGCGCGAGCGCGAGCACCGCCCGGGCCGCGACGCCGGGGTCGGCGCCGCCGCGGTACGCGGTCAGCAGCCGCCAGCCGACGAGGAGCAGCGCGACCGCGGCCGCCCAGGGAGGCACGCGATCGGCGTGCAGCAGCACACCGCCGGCAAATGCGGCACAGGTCCAAAGCAGCGGCCGGAGCGCCGCGAGGTCCGGGGCGGGCACCGCTGGCGCGCCGCTCACCGCGCCGTGTCCTCGAGACCGAAGAGTGCGAGTGCGGCGAGACAGCGGTGGCGGTGCTCGGGACCGCGGTCGGCAGCGAGCCGCAGCTTCGGCAGGATCAGACCATAGCGCTCACCCTGAGCCTCGGCGTCGACGACCCAGCGGGCCAGCTGCGAGAGCCGCGCCTCCTGATCGAGATGGGCGAGCTGCGCGTACTCGAACATGCGCAATTCGGAGGCGCCCTGCACGTACTCCTTGACGAGCAGCGGTGCTTCGCGCGCGTATGCCTTCCAGTCCACCTGCCGTGGAGAGTCCCCATCGCGGAAAGGTCGCAGTCCGACCCATTCATCCGCGCCAGCGCCCAACTGGCTGCGTGCGCCGGCCGCGCGCGCGCTGTGCGCCGGTATCGGCAGGGCGCCGTGCGGATGCGGATAGACGAGCAGCGTCACCGGGGTGTGCACCCAGGTCCAGACGCGGAAGAGACCAAAGGGCCAGGCGGTCGAGAGTCTCACCCGCTCGATGCGCACCACTCCGCGCGCGGGTGCGGCGAGCGGGAGCTCGATGCGCCGCTGAGTGCCTGCGGGGAGATCGGCGCTCACCAGGGTGCCGGCACGCAGTGCGGCCTCGAGCAGCGGGCGTGCCGCCGCACTGGAGTTGGCGAGCGTCAGCTGCACAGCGCCCGTGCTGCGCGCAAAGACCGCGGGTGCAACCGCGGCGATCACCTCCGTGCCGAGGAGATTGCGGTGACACTGCTGCATCACCACGAGTGCGAAGCCGGTCAGCAGGAAAGTGAAGAAGAGCGCCAGGCTGTTGGCGTAGTTGAGCCCGGCGAGCATCATCAGGAAGAGCAGCGCGGTGAACGCGAGCCCGCCGCGAGTCGGCAGAATGTACAGGCGCCGCCGCTCGAGTGCGACGGGCAGGTGATCCTCCCCCTGCCGGCGCCGCATCCATTCTCCGAGCCGGGTAGCGAACGCGGCGCGCACTGCAGCCCATGGATTCCACCGTGCGCTCCCGAAGGCGCTCGCCGCGGGCATGGCCTTAAGGTATCGGCACGGCGCGGATGATCTCGGCCGCGACGTCCGTGTCCCCGGCGTGCTCGGCCGGATCGCGTCGCTCGAGGCGGTGCGCGACCACCGAGGGCAGCACGGCCTGCAGGTCCTCGGGGAGTACCGAGCGGCGACCGGCGAGGAAGCTCCACGCCTGCGCCGCGCGGATCAGGCCCTGACCGGCGCGCGGGGACAGGCCGAGCTTCAAGTCCGCCGCCGCGCGGGTGCGCACGATGAGCGCCTGCGCGTAATCGAGCAGGGCGTCGGCCACATACACTTCACGCACCGCACGCTGCACAACGAGCACGCCGGCGGTCGAGAGCACGGGCGCTATTCCTGCGAGCAGCTCACGCCGGTCGCCACCGCGCAGCAGCTCGCGCTCGTGCGCCGCGTCCGGGTATCCGAGGACCACCCGCATGAGAAAGCGGTCGAGCTGCGATTCGGGCAGCCCGAAGGTGCCGAGCTGCTCGTGCGGGTTCTGCGTGGCGACGACGAAGAAAGGCTCGGGCAGCACGTAGGTGGTGCCATCGGCGCTCACCTGCCGCTCCTCCATGGCCTCGAGCAGCGCGCTTTGCGTGCGCGGACTGGCGCGGTTCACCTCATCCGCGAGCAGCAGCTGCGTGAAGATGGGTCCGCGGCGGAAATGAAACTGCTGACTCGCGCGATCGAACACGGACACGCCGATGATGTCTGAAGGCAGCAGGTCGCTCGTGAACTGCACGCGCTGCCAGGATAGCCCGAGCACGTGCGCGAGGGCGTGCGCGAGGGTGGTCTTGCCGACCCCCGGCACGTCCTCGATCAGCAGGTGACCGCGGGCGAGCAGACAGGCGAGGCACAGGCGGATCTGTGCGGGCTTACCGAGGATGACGGTCTCGAGGGTCGCCAGCACCCGCGTTAGCGTCGCGGCATCGGCATCGCCGGCGGCCGCCACGGCCAGATCCGGCGCGCTCACGATCGCAGTCCGCGTACGCGCTCGAGCTGGGCGGCGAGGCCGCTCGCAGTGCGCTCGAGCTCAGCGAGCCGCTCGCGCTCGAGCGTCACGACCTGCTCCGGGGCGTTACGCACGAAGCTCTCGCGCGCGAGCTTTTCCCGGGTCTTCTCCAGATCCGACTGCGCGCGCGCCAGCAGCCTCCCTAACCGCTCGGCTTCGGCATCGGCATCGATGAGGCCCGCCATCGGCACCAGCACGCTCAACGTACCGGCGAGCGCCATCGCCGACTGCGGCGGCTGCGTGCCGGGGGCGAGCAGCGTGAGACTCTCGAGCCCCGCCAGGCGCTCGAGCCAGGTGCGATCGCGGGCCAGCTGTCGCTCATCTTCGGCGCTCGCATCCTTCAGCAGTACCGGAATGCGCTTCGCGGGGCTGATATTCATCTCGCCACGGATCTGCCGCACCCCGAGCACCAGCCTCTGAATCCAGGCGATCTCGCGTTCCGCCGCCTCGTCCGCAGGAAAATCCGCGCCGCGCGGATAGGGCTCGAGCATCACCGTCTCCCCCGCGACGCCCGCGAGCGGTGCGACCCGCAGCCAGATCTCCTCGGTGATGAAGGGCATGAGCGGGTGCAGCGCGCGCTGCAGGGCCTCGAGGATCTGCGCGAGTGTCTGCTGCGCGGCGCGGCGCGCCGCCGGCGCGGTGGCGTCCGATTCCAGCACGGGCTTGGTGAGCTCGATGTACCAGTCGCAGAAGTCGTCGTAGGTGAACTTGTAGAGCGCCATCGCGACGTAGTCGAAGCGGTACTCTGCGAAGGCGCTTTCGACCTCACTCAGCGCGCGGCCGAAGCGCGAGCGGATCCAACGGTCGGCGACCGAGAGCGTCAGCTCCTCGCGGGTCGCGCCCATCCCTCGGGCGCCACGCTCGGTGGCATCGGCCGCGGAGATGCGCTGCGTCACGAAGCGCGCCGCGTTCCAGAGCTTGTTGCAGAAGTTGCGGTAGCCGCCGACGCGCGCGAGCTCGAAGCGGATTTCGCGACTCGGCGAGGCGAGCGCGGCGAAGGTCAGGCGCAGCGCATCGGTGCCATGTGGCGCGATCCCCTGCGGGTACTGGCGGCGCGTCGCTTTCTCGATGGCGGGCGCCAGCTGCGGCTGCATCAGCCCGCTCGTGCGCTTGGCGATCAGCGCCTCCAGCGGAATGCCATCGACGATGTCGAGGGGATCGATGACGTTGCCGCGTGACTTGGACATCTTGTCGCCGTGCTCATCGAGGATCAGCCCGGTGATGTACACATCCTGGAACGGCACTTCGCCCATGAACTTCAGCCCCATCATCATCATGCGGGCAACCCAGAAGAAGATGATGTCGAAGCCGGTCACGAGCACGCTGCTCGGGTAGAAGGTGGCGAGCGCCGGGGTCTTCTCCGGCCAGCCGAGTGTCGAGAAGGGCCAGAGGGCCGAGGAAAACCAGGTGTCGAGCACGTCCTCGTCCTGGCGCAGGACCGCGTCCGCCCCGAGCCCATGGCGCGCGCGCACCTCCGCGGCGTTGCGGCCGACGTAGATGGCGCCTTTCTCGTCGTACCACGCCGGGATCCGGTGACCCCACCACAGCTGGCGACTGACGCACCAGTCGCGGATGTTGCGCATCCACTCGAAGTAGGTGCGCGCCCAGTTCTCGGGCACGAAGCGCGTGCGCCCCCCGGTCACCGCCGCGATCGCGGGCTCTGCCAGCGGTGCAATCTTCACGTACCACTGATCGGTGAGATAGGGCTCGAGCACCGTGCCGCTGCGATCCCCGCGCGGGATGCTGTGCCGGTGCCT
>JAFAVO010000101.1 GCA_019242385.1 Gammaproteobacteria bacterium
CTCAGGCACGAAGGTGCCGAGGAGCCCATACGGCAAAAGACCGGGCTGCTGCTCGACCCCTACTTCTCCGCCACCAAGGTGGCCTGGATACTCGATCACGTGCTGGGCGCCCGGGCGCGTGCCGAGCGCGGCGCGCTCGCCTTCGGCACCATCGACACCTTTCTCCTCTCGCGGCTGACCGGCGGGCGCGTGCATGCCACTGATGTCACCAATGCGGCCCGAACCCTGCTTTATGACATTCACGCGCAGCGCTGGGACGAGGAGTTGCTGCGCCTGCTGCGCGTGCCGCGCGCGCTCCTCCCGGAGGTGCGTGACAGCAGCTACATCTACGGCATGACCGACCCGGAGCTCTTCGGCCGCGCGTTGCCGATCGCCGGTATCGCGGGCGACCAGCAGGCGGCGCTCATCGGCCAGGCGTGCTTCGAGCCCGGAATGGCCAAATCCACTTACGGCACGGGCTGCTTCCTGCTCCTGAACACCGGTGATGTCGCCGTCAGCTCAGCCAACCGCCTGCTGACGACCCCGGCCTACCGCATCGGCGGCCGGACCACTTACGCGCTCGAAGGCTCGATCTTCGTCGCCGGTGCTGCGATCAAATGGCTACGCGATGGCCTGAAGGTCATCGAGAGCGCCTCGGAGACTGCGGCACTTGCCGCGCGCTTGCCTTATGACCATGGGGTGTACCTGGTGCCGGCCTTCGTCGGGCTCGGTGCTCCGCACTGGAACCCGGATGCCCGCGCCCTGCTCTGCGGGCTCTCTTTCGAGGCCTCTGCGGCACACCTGGCGCGGGCAGCGCTGGAAGCGGTTGCATACCAGACACTCGACCTCGCCCGCGCCATGCAGCGCGATGGCGCGAAGCCACTCGCTGCGCTGCGCATCGATGGCGGCATGGCCGCAAACGAGTGGTTCTGCCAGTTTCTGGCCGACATCCTCCAGGCGCGCGTCGAGCGCCCGGTGGAGCTCGAGACCACTGCGCTCGGCGCTGCCTTCCTTGCGGGCCTCGCCAGCGGGCTGTGGGCCGACCTCGCCTCGCTGTCCTCGCACTGGAGGAACGTTGCGGTGTACGAGCCGCGCATGAATCGCGTGCAGCGCGCAGCTCTCATCGACGGGTGGCAGCAGGCGCTCGCGCGCACGCTGGATCGGCCGGCAGGCCGCAGTTAGAACGATCTCCTCAGCTGGCCCCGGCGGCCTCGAAATCCAGAAGCGTCTCGCGGACCCAGCCGAGCAGGTGGGGCAGATGAGCGCGGTCCACTGCCAGAAGTGTCTCGCCGTTGCGCACCGAAAGCGCGAGCACCGCGACATCGGCCATGCGGCTGCGGCGCGCCTCACCGACTGCGGGCACGGAGGCCGCTCCACCGAGCCGGCAGATCAGCTCCGCGCTGCGCGCTCCCGTCAGGCGCACGATGCGCAGCCCGCCGCTCAAGTCCACCGCGTAGCCGTCCCCCGCTGCCGCGAGCCGCTCGATGAGCTCGGCGAGATGGGCGGCGCTGCGGGCCAGGCAGAGTGTCTCGGTCGGGCTGCGCCAGGCGAGGATCAGCTCTCCGCCGGCGAGCTCGCGTGCCGCGAGCGGCCCCGGAAGCGCGGCGCCGGTCATCGCGCGGAGCGTCTCGGCAAAGCGGCCGGTGCGATCGAAGTAGCGCAGCGTGCCGACCGCGATCGTCTCTTCGACGCAGGCGCTGAGGCTCGCGCTCGCGATGCGCTCGGCGGGACGTCCCTCATCCATGGACGCGACTGCCCTGCGGATCGATGAATGGCGTGCGCACCACGAGTGCGGTCGTCTCCACCCCCAGGTGATAGACGCGCACCTGCTCACCGATGCGCTGCGAGCCACGGGCGAGCAATGCGAGAGCGATCGGGTGTCCGAGTGCCGGGCTCAGGCAGCTGGAGGTGACACGCCCTTCGCTCGGCGCAGGCGGCGCGTGGGGTGCAATGTGCGCGCCGACGTGCAGGGGCGAGCGTCCATCGAGCGGCTGGAGGCCTACGACCTGCAGCCGTTGCGCATCGAGCGCGCTCGGCCGCGAGAGCGACCGGCGGCCGACGAAGGCCGCCGCCTTGCGCTCCATGCCGCGCGCAAGGCCCGCGTCGGTCGGCAGCGTCGTGCCGTCAGTGTCGGTGCCGATGTGCAGATAGCCCTTCTCGATCCGAAGCACCTGCAGCGCCTCGATGCCATAGAGCACCGCGCCGATCTCGGACGCTCGCTCCCACAGCCGTGAGAACAGCCATCCGGTGTGGTCCGCCGGCACGTTGAGCTCATAGCCGAGCTCGCCGCTGTAGCTCGCGCGCAG
>JAFAVO010000139.1 GCA_019242385.1 Gammaproteobacteria bacterium
CCGAGTTCCCCTCGCTGGAGGACTACCTCAATGGCTACGCCATCACCGGCGAGCGGCTGGCGAAGCTCGAGGTGCCCGCGAACATCCTGACTTCGCTTGATGATCCGATCATTCCCGCGAGCGGTCTGGCCGGCCTCGCCGGTCCGCCGGCACTGTCGGTCACCGTCACGCGCTATGGCGGCCACTGCGGGTTCTTCGAGCGGCTGCGCGGGCCGACCTGGCTCGAGCGGCGTGTTCTCGCGCTCCTCGGTGCGGACGCCCCACAGCGGCAGGTCGCACCGGAGCAGGCTACCGTGGAGCTGACCGGGAGCGGCTGATCGGCTCAGCGCGCCGCGCGCTTTTCCTCGAACTGCATGACCGGCTCGCCGCTGGTCACGGTGACCGCGCCGTCGATGATCGCGCCGCGCGCCACCGCGATGCTGCGCGCCACGATATCGGCGCGGATCACCGCGGTCATCCCGACCTCGAGCTTGTCCTCGACAACGAGCTTGCCGGTGATCCTGCCCGCGATCACCGCGGCCCGGGCGTGGATCTCCCCCTCCCACTGCGCGGTGACCGCCATGCGCAGCGCGCCACCGACGCGACCATCGCCCCGGATGGCGCCACATACGACCAGCGGGCCCGAGGTTTCCAGATCGCCGCTCACGCGCGAGCCTTCGGCTACGAAGGTCGGCGAGTCGCCGATCTGATCCATCAGCCTGCGCTTCAATGTTTCGGCCATTCCAGCTCCGCGACCTGCGCCGGCGTCATAATGCTGGTCATAATACGGAGCTGGTCCCCCAAGGATGCCGACCATGGTCACATTCCAGGCAGGAAGGGTCGTTCTCCTCGCTCTCGTAGCGGGGATGACGGCGGCCTGCAGCCGGGAGCAACAGGACTGGCGCTCGGCAGAGAGCGCCGATACCCCGGAAAGCTGGCAACGTTTTCTCGAGCAGCATCCCGAGAGCGAGCTCATCAACGAGGCCCGCAATCGCATCGTGCAGCTGGAAGTCCACCGCGACTTTCAGCACGCCGACCATGCTGGAACGGTGGAGGCCTACCGGGCGTTTCTCGCGCATCACCCGAGCGGGATCTGGTCGGAGCGCGCACGCATTCGCATCGAGTCCTTCTCGCTCGGGTCGGCGCCGCGTATCGCGCCACCGACCCCTGAGGAGGTGGCGAGCTTCGGCGATTCCGGTGTACGGGCGTTGCATCTCGCGACCGCGGCGGTGCCGCTGGCAGAGCCCCCGCCCGCAGTCGCTCCTGCGCCTGCGGACGTGTCCGCGGACAGCCCGCCCATTCAACCCGCGGCGCTTCCACTTACCGCTCCCGAGTCCGCAGTCGCTGCACCCCCAGAGACGGCGTCAGCGGGCACTGCGCCAGCGGAGGCCGCCCGGCCGGAAAGCGCAGCAGGCCGCGCCGTACCCGGGGAGGCTGCGGAGGCGGCGGCGGATGCTGCCGTCGCTACGCAAACCGGATACGGCATTCAGCTCGGCGCGTTCGGCAGCGAGGCGAGCGCCGATCGTGAATGGAGGCGGCTCCAGGTGCGCTTCGGCGCAGAGCTGGGCACCCTGTCGCCACGGATCGTGACGGCCGAAAGCGAGTCCCGGCAGCTCTATCGACTGCAGGTCGCCGCCGCGGGCGAGGCGCAGGCACGCGCTCTGTGCGACTCGCTCCGCGAGCAGGCTCAGGCCTGCATACCGGTGGTGCCGCAATAAGGCGTCACGCTAATGTCGGCACGGCGCGCCCCGCGGGTGGCCGCGCGTGGCAGGAGAGTGCAGACCGGGCTTCAAAGTGACAATTACTGTCACCCGCTACGGCCGGTCGCTTATTGCGTAAGCGATTGATTAATAAGCAATTAAGACTTTGGCACAGGCTTTGCTGAATACAGTGCAGTTGCGAACAATTCCCCGTGTTCGCTCCTGCGCGCCGCGATGCGACTTCCCCCGCTTCGCGGCGCTTTTTTTTCCGGTGATCGGAGGGGAGGCGGATGCCGCCCGAGGGGGATCGAAGCCTGACACCCGCCTCCCGCTCCGGTCGTCTCGATGTTCTGCCGCGCGCCGTATGACCATACGGAGCCCCGGCTCGCCCGACAAACGCAAAGAATTTCCGTACGCATGAACCCGCCTCACGCGGCCCGGTATTCCGCCAGCGCCCAGCGCGTCAGCGCCTTCACCGGAGCCCGGTCGGCGTCGCCGGGCCGGCTCACCAGGTAGTACGCCTCGGGCATGGCGAGCTCCACGGCGAACACACGCACGAGCGCACCGCTGCGTATCCATGACTGACACAGCAGCACCGGCACCAGCGCGATCCCCAGACCGCGCTCCGCGGCGCGCACCGCGGCGGTCATGGTGTCGAACTCGAGCACCTGACGCGGCCGGGGCCGCTCGAGACCGACCTCGGCGGCCCAGCTGCTCCAGGCGAGAGGCCGATTCCGATCGACGATCAGCGGCAGGCTGCCAAACACCTGACGCCCGAGTCGCGCCACGCGGCCGGCGTGCTGCGGCGCGCAGACTGCCGCGAGCGGACTGGAAAACAGCCGGGTGCTGCGCACGCCCGCGGGCGGCGTATCCACGAGCACGATGGACACATCCGCCGTCGGCGGGTGGTTGATGGGGCGCGGATCGCGCGTGTCGAGCTGCACGTCGATGAGCGGGTGCGCTTCACAGAACGCATCCAGCCGCGGGATCAACAGCTCGCTGGCGAACAGCGCCGGCGCACGTACCCGCAGCGTCTGCCGGCCGTCGTGTTGCGTGAGCTGCGCCAACGCCCGGTCCAGGCCCGCAAGCAGCGGCTCCACCTGCCCGAGCAGGTACTCCCCCGCCGCGGTGAGCACCAGTGCGCGCGTGTGCCGCTCGAACAGGCGCATATCGAGCAGACTCTCGAGCTCTTTCATCTGGTGACTGACTGCCGAGGCCGTCAGGCACAGCTCTTGCGCTGCGAGCTTGAAGCTCAGGTGGCGCGCGGCCACGCAGAAGGCCCGCAGGTTCTTCAGAGGCGGAGTTCGGGAATGACGCATCGCGGGGCCACCATGCCGTGCCGTCTGCTTGAGGAAGCAAGTTCCATGCCCCATGTACCCCCAGGCACGAGGGGTGCGCGCGGCCGTAGCGGGACGCGACTGCCCCGAAGGAGTGCAGTACACCTCCCGGTCCGCTCCGGGACGGTGCACGCTCCAGATAGAATCCCGAGTGCGGCCGGTGTGGCGGCGGAGTGTTGAATGGAATTCCGGGACTACTACAAGATCCTTGGCGTCGAGCGCGCCGCGACCGCGGACCAGATCAAGACCGCGTACCGCCGACTCGCGCGTAAGTACCACCCCGATGTGAGCAAGGAGCCGAACGCCGAAGCGCAGTTCAAGGAAGTGCAGGAGGCGTACGAGGTGCTGCGCGATCCGGAAAAGCGGGCTGCGTATGACCAGCTCGGCAGTGAATGGAAGTCGGGCCAGTCGTTTCACCCGCCACCGGACTGGGGCAGCGGGTTCGAGTTTACGGGCCGCCCGGGTGGTGGCGGTGGTGGCGGCGGTGGCGGCGGCGGCGGCCGGCGTTATTACGCCGGCAGAGCGGGGGGCGGCGGCAACGCGAGCGAGGAAGATTTCAGCGAGTTCTTCTCCTCGCTGTTCGGCGGTCGCTCGCCTTTTGGCGCCGCGGCGGGCCGCGCCGGCGGACGCGATCACCATGCGCGGATCGACATTACGCTCGAGGAAGCTTACCGCGGCGCGACGCGGATGCTCGAGCTCAAGCGCCCGGAGGTCAAGCCCGATGGCTCGGTGGAGCTGCACTCGCACACGGTGCGCGTCTCGATTCCTGCGGGAGTGACCGAAGGTCAGCTGATCCGGCTCGCCGGCCAGGGCGAGCCCGCTGCGGGCGGTGGCAGTGCCGGGGATCTCTACCTCGAGACGCACATCCTGCCGGACCGGCTCTTCACACTCGACAACCGCGACGTGACCATCACCTTTCCGGTAGCACCGTGGGAGGCGGCACTCGGGTCGAGCGTCACGGTGCCGACGCTGGGCGCGCCGGTGGAGATGCGGATACCGGCCGGCGCGCAGTCGGGACAGAAGCTGCGCCTGCGCGGACGTGGACTTCCAGGGCAGCCACCCGGGGACCAATACGTGCAGCTGAAGGTCGTACTGCCGCCGGCGGACTCTCCGCAGGCGAAAGCGCTCTACGAGGAAATGCGGTCGAAGCTCAACTTCGATCCGCGCGCGGGCGAGACGAGGTGAGGGCATGGTACGGGTAACTCAGGTTCTCGAGGCGCACGTGCTGGGAGAGGGTGACTGGATCGCCGCCCGGGAGATCTGCGGGCTCTGCCGGCTCGATCTCGAGGCGGTGCTGGAGCTCGCGCAGCTCGGCGTGGTGTCATCGCGCGAGCAGGTCCCGGGCGAGTGGCAGATACCGGCGACGGCACTGCCACGGCTGCGGGTCGCCGGCCGGCTGATGCAGGACCTCGGTGTCAATGTGAGTGGCGCGGCGCTCGCACTCGAGCTGCTCGAGGCGCAGCGCGAGCTCGAGAAGCGCCTGCGGCGCCTCGAGCGGCTGGTGGTCGACTACTGACCGAAGCTCGCGCCTCCGGCGCCGAGCCAGTCGAGCTCAGGCGGCGTGCACTCACGTCCCAGGGCGCGATTGCGGTGCGGAAACCGTCCGAACCGCTCGATGATCGCGTGATGGTTCTCCGCCGAGCGCAGCGCGCCGGCGAAATGCCCGCGCAGCGGCTCCGGCGCCTCGGCCAGGAGCCGCCGATACGCAGCCACGGATTCCTCCTGCACCTCGGCACGCTCGGCGTGCTGCAGCGGCATGTAAAAGAAGATCCGCTCCACCACGGTGAGTGCCGCATCCGCGGCCGACTGCATGCCCGAGAGTGTGAGTGCCAGCGCCTGGCCGTCGTGTGCAAAGGCACGCGGGGTGCCGCGAAAAATGCTGCGAGGAAACTGGTCGAGAAGGATGATCAGGCTCAGGCGCCGGCGCGGCCCATCGGCCCAGGCGTCGAGCTCCCCGCGCGCGGCGCGCTCGAGCAGCGCGCCGAAACGTGCGCGGATGTGCGCATCGCGGCGCGCGCGCAGCGCCGAGGCTCCCTCACCGAACCAGAAGGGCACGCGGCGGGTGAGAGCCTCTGCGGTGGGCGGGGCGGTGCCGAACCAGAAATCACGCACGCTGCGCGCCTCATCCATGGCGCCGCCTCGCTTCGGCGCTCGCCTCGTCGGCCTCGAACAGCCGCTCGAGCTGCTGTGCAGCGGCGCGCGTGGTGGCGAGGAATTTCTCCTCGTCCTCCTTGACCCGATACTGTGCCTGGAGCGTCTCCTGGTCGTGCTGGCGGAAACGCCGCACGGCTTCCCGGGCGCTCGCTGCGGTCTCTCCCAGCGACTCGAGGACGGCGCCGGCCATCTCCAGGCTCGAGGCATAGGTCTCGCGGATGACCTCGGTAACCCCGAGATCCATCAGCGCGAAGGCATGCTGGCGGCTGCGTGCCCGCGCGAAGATCCGCAGCTGCGGGAACTGCTCGCGCACCACCGCGGCCGCGCGCACCGAGGCATCGACGTCATCGATCGCCAGCACCAGCACCCGGGCCGTCTGCGCACCCGCCGCCCGCAGCAGATCGAGGCGCGAGGCGTCGCCGTAGTACACCTGGTTGCCGAAGCGGCGGACGAAGTCCACGTGCGTCTGACTGCTGTCGAGCGCGGTGAAGGGGATGCCTTTCGCCTGCAGGACGCGTGCGACGATCTGACCGAAGCGGCCGAAGCCGGCGATGATCACCGGGCTTTCCTGCGAGTCGATGGGATCGTAAGGACCTTCGCGGGTCTCCTGCCAGCGCGTGCTCGCCGCTTCGTAGGCGATCAGCAGCAGCGGCCCGAGCATCATCGAGAGGGTCACGGCGAGAATGAGCAGGTCGGCGGTGTGCGCGTCGAAGAGCTGGCCCCGCTGGGCGAGCGAGAACAGCACGAAGGCGAACTCACCGCCCGTCGGCAGCGCAAACCCGAGGCGCAGCGGCGAGTCCCCGCGCAGCCGCGCGAGCTTGCCGAGCGCACTGATGGCCACGATCTTCACCAGCAGGAAGCCGGCGGTGATCGCGAGCAGCTCGAGGGGCACGGAGCGCAGCAGGCCGAGGTTGGCCGTCATGCCGACCGATATGAAGAACAGGCCGAGCAGCAAACCCTTGAAGGGCTCGAGATCCGCCTCGAGCTCGTGACGGAACTCGCTGTCAGCGAGCAGCACTCCGGCGAGAAAGGCTCCGAGCGCACTCGAAAGACCCAGGCGGTTCGCCAGCAGCGCGGTAAGGATGACCGTGAGCAGTGCGGCGGCAGTGAACACCTCGCTTACCTGCACCCGGGCCACCAGGCGCAGCGCCGGGCGCAGCACCACGCGTCCGCCGGCAATGATCACCACGGCCCCGACCACGATGAGCTTCAGCAGGCTCACCCACCAGGGCGAGGCACTCGGGTGAGTGTCGGGCACCGGCTCGAGCAGCGGCAGGATTGCCAGCGCCGGCAGTACCGCCAGGTCCTGGAACAGGAGGATGCCGAAGGCTGCGCGTCCGTGCGGTGTTTTCAGCTCGCGCCGCTCCGCGAGCACCTGGAGCACGAGTGGCGTCGAGGAGAGCGACAGACCGAAGCCGATCACGGCAGCGGCGCCCAGCGGCTGCCCGAGCGCCCATGCGATCGTACCCAGCAGCACCGTGCACACCACCACCTGCGCGGTACCGAGCCCGAAGACGATCTTGCGCATCACCCACAGGCGTGTCGGTTGGAGCTCCAGACCGATGATGAACAGCAGCAGCACGATCCCGAACTCGGCAACGTGCGAGATACGCTCGACATCGCCGATGAGGTTCAACCCCCAGGGTCCGATCACGAGTCCCGCGGCGAGATAGCCGAGGATCGAGGACAGTCGCGCGAAGCGAAACAGCGACACCGCGAGGACGGCCGCTGCCAGCAGAATGGCGGTTTGCGTGAGGGTGATCATGGGGCGTGCAACGATTCTCGCAGGAATCGGCGCAGCAGGCGCGATGGGGCTTGAGTTCCAGGGCGGCGGTCCCCATCCCAGCGCGAATGCTCGACCGAGAACCGCCCCTCACACTGGGCGCATCGACGGAGCCCACTGAGCCTGAGGCGGCGGCCGCGACTGGGCCAGTGACCGCGATTGCAGCGCCGAGCGTCGCTGAGCCGCTCGATGCCTACTCGGCCGCGGTGATCGGAGCGCTCGAGCAGGTGGGCCCGGCCGTGGTGAGCGTCTATGTCGGAGGTGCGCTCGAGGCCGAGCGTGCGCGCGGCGGGGCCGGGTCGGGCGTCGTCGTGACGCCGGATGGGTATCTGCTCACCAACGAGCACGTCGTGCAGCGTGTCAACGAGGCGCGCGTCACCTTCGTCGACGGGCGTACCGTTTCGGCAGTGGTCGCAGGCCGCGATCCCTCGACCGATCTGGCGGTGCTACGGGCACAGGCGGCGGCGCTCCCTTATGCGCGGCTGGTACCCGAGCAACGTCTGCGCCCCGGTCAGCTCGTCATCGCAGTCGGCAATCCCTTCGGGTTCGAGTCCACCGTATCGGCGGGAGTGGTGAGCGCGCTCGGACGCTCGCTGCGCAGCCGGCACGGGCGGCTCATCGAGAGCGTGGTGCAGCACACCGCGGCGCTCAATCCGGGTAACTCCGGCGGGCCACTGGTCGATGCGCTGGGGCGGGTAGCCGGCATCAACACGGCCATCATCGCCATGGCGCAGGGGATCGGCTTCGCCGTGCCGGCCTCGACCGCGCAGTGGGTGTTGACCGAGATCCTGACCCAGGGCCGGGTGCGCCGCGCCTGGCTCGGCATCGCTGCCCGCGACCGTCCCCTCGATCTGCGTCTGGTGCGTGCGCTGGGCCTGGCGTCCCGGCACGCGGTCGAAGTGCTCTCGCGCGAGAGCTCGGGTCCCGCTGCAGCCTCCGACCTGCGCGCCGGGGATCTCATCGTGGCCATCAACGGTGAGGCGGTGGATGGGACCGACGCACTCCACCGCCTGCTCGCCCGCGTGGCTCCGGGAAGCGAGCTGACGCTGCAGGTGGTGCGACGCACGCAGCTGCTGCAGGTGGCGCTCACGGTGCGCGAGCCGCCCGCCTGAGCAGCCAATCCTCGCGCCGCAGCCGGTAGAGCACGTGGCGGCGTAACGGATGCGCGGCGGGCAGCCGCGGATGATCGAAGTCACCGCCCACGACCCGCGCCAGGCCGAGCCGCTCCATGACCCCTCGCGAGCGCGAGTTGGCCGGCACGGTGAAGGAGACGACCTCTGGCAGAGCCAGTGTCTCGAACGCGAAGCGCAGGCACTCGAGGCCGGCTTCGGTCGCAAATCCCTGCCCCCAGCTGCTGCGCGCCAGTCGCCAGCCGATCTCGACGCAGGGCGTGAAGTGCGCCTCGAACGAAGGCGCGCGCAAGCCCACGAAGCCAATGAAGGCGCTACGCGCGCGTGCTTCCACCGCCCACAGCCCCCAGCCCTGACGCGCGATCTCCGCCTCCGCCCGCCCGGCGAGCGCATCGCTCTGGGCAGGTGTGAGGCAGCCGCCGAGAAATTCCATGACTGCCGGATCGGAATTGATGCGGGCGAAGGGCTCGCGGTCGCTCGCGCGCCATTGCCGCAGCCAAAGCCGCGAAGTCGCCAGCTCGCTCATGCGGATCGGCGCTTGCATGGACGTCGCAGGCCGGTATTATCGGGCGCATAGTGATGGTGTAAGAGAGTCGGTCCGCGGAGCGCGCTCGTGAGCCTCCGTGCGCGGCTGCTCATCCGCGACCTCCCGGGGTGCCCGGAACGGCGCGGATCTCCTGAGCGAACGAATTAACGACTTGCGGTGTGCGCCCGAGGTGCGGGCCGGGTACGGCCCGTACATCGCGTGCGTGCCTTGCTTCCATGCGCAGCCGGGACTTCACCATGCATTCGCCTTCACGCGGGCTCTACAAGGACAGCTACGAGCGCGACAGCTGCGGATTCGGGCTGATCGCGAGCCTCGATGACGCCGCGAGCCACTGGCTGGTACGAACCGCGATCACCTCGCTCAACCGTCTCACTCACCGCGGTGCGGTCGCGGCCGATGGCAAGACCGGCGATGGCTGCGGGCTGCTGCTGAAGCGCCCGGAGAGGTTCCTGCGCGGAGTTGCCGCGGAGTGCGGCATCGCGCTCGGCCAGCGCTTCGCTTCGGGCCTGGTGTTCCTGTCCCACGATGGTGAGCTCGCGTCCGCGGCGCGTGCGGCGCTCGCGGCGCAGCTTGCACGACAGGGGCTGGAGGTGGCCGGCTGGCGCACCGTGCCGACCAACCCCGAGGCCTGCGGCCTTGACGCGCTCAGGTCGCTGCCGCGCATCGAGCAGCTGTTCGTCAATGGCCCGCCGGAGCTCGATGAAGCGGCTTTGAATCGCCGGCTGTTCATGGCCCGCCGGCTCACCGAGCAGGCGCGGCTCGAGGATCCGGCGTTCTACATCCCGAGCCTTTCGGCCAGCACCCTGGTCTTCAAGGGCATGGTGATGCCCCAGCACCTCACCGAGTTCTATCCGGACCTCGATGATCCGCGCCTCGAGAGCTCGGTGGCGGTGTTCCATCAGCGCTTCTCCACCAACACGCTGCCGCAGTGGCGCCTCGCGCATCCCTACCGTTATCTCGCGCACAACGGTGAGATCAACACCATCCAGGGCAACCGCAACTGGGCCACCGCACGCGGACCGTTGCTGCGCTCACCACTCCTGCCGCAGCTGCAGGAGGTGTTGCCACTGGTGGCGCTCACCGGCTCCGACTCGCAGAGCCTCGACAACATGCTCGAAGTGCTGCTCATGGGCGGCCTCGATCCGTTGCATGCGATGCGCCTGCTCATGCCGCCGGCGTGGCACGGCCTCGACACCATCGACCCGGAGCTGCGCGCATTCTACGAGTACTACTCGGTGCACATGGAGCCCTGGGATGGACCGGCGGGGGTGGTGCTCACCGACGGCCGCTACGCGCTGTGCACCCTCGATCGCAACGGGCTGCGGCCGGCGCGCTACGTGCTCACGACCAACCGCTTTCTGACGGTCGCCTCCGAGAGCGGTGTGTGGGATTACCGGCCCGAGGAGGTGGCGAGCCAGGGCAAGCTCGGTCCAGGGGACATGCTCGCCCTCGACCTGGAGAGCCGCAGGCTCCTTTCCTCGCAGGACATCGATCAGCTGCTGAAGACCCGCCATCCGTACAAGGCGTGGCTCAAGAAAGGCGTGCGCTATCTCGAGAGCGACCTGGTGGACCCGCGCCTCGCTGCCGAGCCGATGGACGGCGCGACGCTCTCGCTCTATCAGAAGATGTTCAACGTCAGCCAGGAGGAGCGCGAGGACATCATCCGCGTGCTGGCGCAGGACGAGAACGAGGCGGTCGGATCCATGGGGGATGACACGCCGCTGCCGGTGCTCTCGGGCAGGGTGCGCTCGCTCTACGACTATTTCCGCCAGCAGTTCGCCCAGGTCACCAACCCGCCGATCGATCCGCTGCGCGAGTCGCTGGTGATGTCGCTGCAGACGCAGATCGGACCCGAGTGCAACATCTTCCTGCCGGCACCCGAGCACGCGCGTCAGGTGGTGCTGGGCTCGCCCATCCTCTCGCAGCGCAAGCTGCGCCAGATCCTGGCGATCGAGGAGGTAACGCACGAATTTCTCGATCTGCAGTACGAGCCGGCCGAGGGCCTCGAGCGTGCCATCGAGCGCCTGTGTGCCCAGGCCGAGAGCGCAGTGCGTGAGGGCAAGCTGGTGTTGCTGCTCTCCGACCGCTACCTGGTGAAAGAGCGCATTCCGGCGCACGCGCTGCTCGTGACCGGTGCCGTGCACCAGCACCTGGTGCGGTGCGGGCTGCGCTGCAAGTGCAACCTGCTGGTCGAGACCGGCACGGCACGCGAGCCGCATCACTTCGCCTGCCTGATCGGCTACGGCGCGACCGCCGTCTATCCCTACATGGCCTATCAGGTGCTCTTCGAGATGATGCGCAAGGGGCGCGTGAAGCTCGACTTCGCGGCGCGCCTCGAGCTCGGGCGCAGTTACCGCGCGGGGCTGCGCAAGGGGCTGTTCAAGATCATGTCGAAGATGGGCATCTCCACCATCTCGAGCTATCGCAGCTCGCAGCTGTTCGAGATCGTGGGGCTCGCGGATGAGGTGGTGCAGCTGTGCTTCACCGGCACCGAGAGCCGTGTGCAGGGCGCGGACTTCGAGGACCTGGATGCCGAGGCGCGCAGCCTGGCGGCGCGCGCCTGGGACCGGCGCGAACTACTCACGCAGGGCGGACTGCTCAAATACGTGCATGGCGGCGAGTACCACATGTACAACCCGGATGTGATCGCCGCGCTGCAGGGGGCGGTGGTCGCAGGCGATGCGGCGCGTTACCGCGAGTTCGCCGAGCTGGTGAACCGCCGTCCGCCATCCACTTTCCGCGATCTGCTCGCGTTGCAACCGCTCGGCCCACCGGTGCCCCTCAGCGAAGTCGAGCCCATCGAGGCGGTGCTGGCACGTTTCGACAGCGCCGGCATGTCCCTCGGCGCGCTTTCGCCGGAGGCGCACGAAGCCCTCGCCATCGCCATGAACCGCCTCGGTGCCCGCTCCAACTCGGGCGAGGGCGGTGAGGACCCCGCGCGCTATCGCAGCGAGCGGAACTCGAAGATCAAGCAGGTGGCCTCGGGACGCTTCGGCGTCACGCCCGAGTACCTCATCAATGCGGAAGTGCTGCAGATCAAGATCGCGCAGGGCGCGAAGCCCGGGGAGGGCGGCCAGCTTCCCGGGCACAAGGTGAACGACACGATCGCCACGCTGCGCTTCGCGCGCCCGGGAGTCGGTCTCATCTCACCGCCACCTCATCATGACATCTACTCCATCGAGGACCTGGCGCAGCTGATTTTCGACCTGAAGCAGGTGAACCCCGAGGCGCTGGTATCGGTGAAGCTGGTGGCCGAGCCGGGTGTCGGCACGGTCGCGGCCGGAGTGGTCAAGGCCTATGCGGACCTCATCACCATCTCCGGGTATGACGGGGGCACCGGCGCGAGCCCGCTATCCTCGATCAAGTACGCCGGCAGCCCCTGGGAGCTGGGACTGGCCGAGACCCACCAGACACTGCGGCTCAACGAGCTGCGCCATCGCGTGCGGCTGCAGGCGGATGGCGGACTGAAGACCGGGCTCGATGTGGTGAAGGCCGCCATCATCGGCGCCGAGAGCTTCGGCTTCGGCACCGCGCCGATGGTGGCGCTCGGCTGCAAATACCTGCGGATCTGCCACCTGAACAACTGCGCGACCGGGGTGGCG
>JAFAVO010000326.1 GCA_019242385.1 Gammaproteobacteria bacterium
GAGACGCACGATGTGCTCGTGCTCTCCGGGGGGGTATCGATGGGCCGTTTTGACCTGGTGCCGCAGGTGCTCGGCGAGCTCGGCGTGCGCACGATTTTCCACCAGGTTGCGCAACGCCCGGGTAAGCCGTTGTGGTTCGGTGTCGCCCCCTCGGGAGCGGCGGTGTTCGGGCTACCGGGGAACCCGGTCTCGACGCTCGTATGCCTCACGCGTTATGTGTTGCCGGCGTTGTCCGGCAGCCTTGGCCAGAGCCCGGCGCGCGCGGAGCGCATGGCGCTCAGTGCGCCGCTCACCGTCACGCCGCCGCTCACGCACTTCGTTCCGGTGCGGCTCGAGCAGGATGACTGGGGGCGCGACTGGGCGGTGCCGGCCCCGACCAATGGCTCGGGGGATTTCACCGCGCTTGCCGGTACCGAGGGGTTCGTCGAGCTGCCGCCAGGCCCGAATACCTACGCCAAGGGCTTCGTGACGCGGCTGTACCGCTGGTCCTGAGTCGTAACCGCAACGTTCACGGCCATGAAACCTGCATGAACCGCCACCATATTGTTCAGCCGAGGAGTGGCTAATAGAGTGGACTCAGCTTTGACTCGAGCGGTCGTGGTCGGACCGTCATAACCCATGTCCGAACGTGAGGTCATCGTCCCGCTGCGGGTTCTGCCGGCGCCGCGTGACAGTTTTTCCCGGCCGATGCGCGACCTGCGCATCTCCGTCATGGACCGCTGCAACTTCCGTTGCCCGTACTGCATGGCGCGCGAGATCTACCACGATCGCTACCGCTTCCTCGGTTCCCACGAGCGGCTGTCGTTCGATGAGATCGTGCGGCTGACCCGACTGTTCGCGCAGCTCGGCGTGCGCAAGCTGCGGCTCACGGGCGGCGAGCCGCTGCTGCGCGCCAACCTCCCTGACCTGGTGGGCGACCTCACCGAGATCCCCGGGATCGAGGATGTCGCGCTCACCACCAATGGGGTGCTGCTCGGACGCTATGCGAGCGAGCTCAAAGCCGCAGGACTGCAGCGCGTCACGGTCAGCCTCGACAGTCTGGACGCGCGGGTGTTCGCACGCATGAGCGGCGGCTTTGCCGGGGTGGAGGAAGTGCTCGAGGGCATCGAGCACGCACGGCGCGCTGAGCTCACGCCCATCAAGGTGAACACCGTGGTGCAGCGCGGACTGAACGACCACACCGTGCTCGAGCTGGTGGAGCGTTTTCGGGGCACGGGCATCGTCGTGCGCTTCATCGAGTACATGGACGTCGGCAATCGCAATCACTGGAGCGAGGCAGCGGTGGTGCCTGCAAAGGAGCTGCTCACGCGCATCTCGGCCCGCTGGCCGCTCGAGCCTCGCGAGCCGAGTTACCGCGGGGAAGTCGCGCGGCGCTATGCATTCGCCGACGGGCAGGGGGAGGTCGGCTTCATCACCTCAGTCTCGCAGCCCTTCTGCGGGGATTGCACGCGCGCGCGTCTGTCATCGGATGGGGTGCTGTATACGTGCCTGTTTGCTACGCACGGCAAGAGTCTGCGCGATGCGCTGCGCGGCGGCGCGAGCGATGATCAGCTGCTCGAGCTCATCCGCGCGGTCTGGCTCGGCCGCGCCGATCGGTACAGCGAGCAGCGTGCCAGCCTGCGCGGCGCTCTCGGCGATGAGCGCAAGGTCGAGATGTTCTACATCGGTGGCTGATGGCGCGCCGCGGTCTCACCCACCTCGACTCGCGCCGCCGGCCTGCGATGGTGGACGTCGGCGCGAAGGAGGTGACGCATCGCATCGCCGTCGCCGAGGCCCGGGTGCGCTTGCCGGCCGGGGTAGCCCGGGCGCTACGCGCCGCCGGACACCGCACGAGCAAGGGACCGGTGTTTGAAACCGCGATCGTCGCCGGCGTGCAGGCGGCCAAGCGGACGCACGAGCTCATTCCCTTCTGTCATCCGCTCGGGCTCGAGAACTGTCAGCTGCACATAGAGCACCGCCGCGCGCAGGAAATCGTCGTGCGCTGCGAGGTCTCGGTGCATCACCGCACCGGGGTGGAGATGGAGGCGCTCACCGGTGCAGCGGTCGCCGCGCTCACCATTTATGACATGTGCAAGGCGCTTTCACACGACATCGAGATCGGTAGCGTGCGGCTGCTCGAGAAGTCCGGCGGTCAGCGCCGCTTCACCCGGGCGGCGACGGGGCACCGTCGGTGAGCGCTGAGCCGCGCAACGGCGGGCGGGTCCCGGCCCCACTTCTCGGGCTCGTGCTCGCAGGAGGCCGCAGCACCCGCATGCGCACCGACAAGGCGGCCTTGCTCTACGCCGGCCGCAGTCAGCTCGAGCGCGCAATGGAGCTTATCGCCCCGCACGTGCAACGCGCCTACGTCTCGGTGCGTGCGGATCAGGGTCAAGACCCGCTGCGCGCGCGTTTTCCACAGATCCGCGACCTGCAGGACAATCTCGGCCCGATCGCCGGCTTGCTCGCCGCGCAGGCCGCACATCCGCAGGCTGCCTGGCTCGTGCTCGCCTGCGATCTGCCGCTGCTCGATGCGGCAACGCTCGCGCATCTGGTGCGCTGTCGGGCACCCGAGCGTTGCGCCACCGCTTATCGCTCCAGCCACGATGGCCTGCCGGAGCCGCTGTGCGCCATCTGGGAGCCACGCAGCGCTGCGCCGCTCACCGCCTATGTGACGCGCGGGCGGCAGTGCCCGCGGCGTTTCCTGCTGGGTGCCGATACCTATCTGATCGATGAGCCTGATCCGCACGCGCTCGACAATGTCAACACGCCCGAGGAGTATAGGAGCGTCATGAGCGCGCTGCTGCCGGAGAGCACTTCCAACCCCAAGCACATCACGGTGCAGTACTACGCGCTCCTGCGCGAGCAGGCGGGGCGGCGCGATGAGGCGCTGGTGACCCAGGCGCGCACGGCTGCGGAGCTCTATACGGAGCTCGCGCGGCGCTATCCTTTTTCGCTTCCGCAGGAGATGCTGCGCGTTGCGATCAACGCCGAGTTCCGCGACTGGACCGCGCCCCTGCGCGATGGCGATGCCGTCGTGTTCATCCCGCCGGTCGCGGGCGGCTGAAGCTCGCAGCGCCGATGCCCGCCTTCCAGTTCACGCGTACCCCGATCCTGCCCGAGCAGCTGCGAGCCGCGCTCGCCGATCCGGCGTGCGGCGGCTACTGCGCCTTCGAAGGCTGGGTACGCGACAGCAACGAGGGACAGCCCGTGCGCGGACTCGAGTACGAGGCGTTCGAGGCGCTCGGCGTGCGCGAAGGTGAGCGCATCCTCGCCGAGGCAATGGAGCGCTTCGGCGCCGCGCATGCGCTCTGCGTGCATCGCCTCGGCGCGCTCGCCGTCGGGGAGCTCGCCGTATGGGTGGCCGTGAGCGCGGCGCATCGCGACGAGGCGTTCCGTGCCTGCCGCTACATCATCGACGAGGTGAAGCACCGCTTGCCGATCTGGAAAAAGGAGCATTACCTGAGCGGGGAGTCCGGCTGGGTGAATTGCGAGCGCTGCGCCACCGCGCCGAAGCAGGCGGAGCGTGAGGAAGCGCGGCACGTCCACGATCACGCCTGAAGGGCGTTACTGCATCCCCGGTCCGCGGGCGCGCTACGGTCGCACCTGCCCGGTTCCCCGAACCACATACTTGTAGCTGGTGAGCTGCTCCACTCCCACCGGGCCGCGTGCGTGGAAGCGGTCGGTGGAGATACCGATTTCCGCCCCCATTCCGAATTCGCCGCCGTCGGCGAACTGTGTCGAGGCGTTGTGGAGGACGATCGCGCTGTCGACACGCTGCAGGAAACGCTCGGCGGTCGCGGCATTGTCGGTGACGATCGTTTCGGTGTGGGCCGAGCCGTAGCGGGCGATGTGCGCAATGGCGGCGTCGACTCCCGCGACCACGCGCGCGGCGATGATGGCGTCGAGATATTCCGTATACCAGTC
>JAFAVO010000190.1 GCA_019242385.1 Gammaproteobacteria bacterium
ACCTGAGAACCTGCCCCGGACGCGGGGCGGCAACGTGCTGCTATTCGTGCGCAATTTCTTCCGCCATCCGCGCATGCTCGGCTCGATCGTGCCGAGCTCGCGGTTCCTCATCAAGCAGCTGCTCGAGCCGATCAATTTCGGCCGGGCGCGCGTGATCGTGGAGTACGGCCCCGGCGTCGGGGTCATCACGGCGGAGCTGCTGCGCCGGATGCGCAGCGATGCGGTGCTGATCGCCATCGAGATGAATCCCGACTTCGTCAGCTACCTGCGCCGCGCGTTCACCGACAAACGGCTGCAGGTGATCCAGGGCTCCGCGGAGTCGGTGGATGAGATTCTGCGGCGCTTCGGTTATCTGCACGCGGATTACATCATCTCCGGAATTCCCTTCAGCACCATTCCCGCCCCGCTGCGCGAGCGGATTCTCAACAAGACGCGCGATCTGCTCGAGCCGGGTGGAGCGTTCCTCGTCTACCAGTTCTCGACGCGGGTTCTGCGGGACCTCAAGCGCACCTTCGGCTACGTCGCGCGCCGTTTCGAGCCGCTGAACGTGCTGCCTGCGCACCTGTTCATCTGTCAGCCCGTCACCGCCTGACCGGAGTGCAGTTCCGCCGTTGACAGCGGCGCGCACGCGCAGGGATGCTTCTGCGCATGACGGACACCCTGTGGATCGGCACCCGCAAGGGGCTGTTCTCGCTGCGCCCCCGCGCGGGTCGCCGCGGGTGGAAGCTCGCCGGCCCGCAGTTTCTCGGTCACATCATCCACCACGTGGTCCAGGACCCGCGCGAGCCGCGCGTGCTCCTCCTCGGGGCGCGCACCGGGCATCTGGGACCGACCGTGATGAGATCGCTCGACCGCGGCCGCACCTGGCACGAGGCCGCGGCGCCGCCGGCATTCCGCAAGGCCGCCGGGGGGAGCGCGGAGGCGCGCGCCGTGCAGCGTGTCTTCTGGCTCACTCCCGGGCATTCGAGCGAATGCGGCAGCTGGTACGCGGGCAGCTCTCCTGCGGGCCTGTTCCGCTCGAGCGATGGCGGCGAGCGCTGGCAGCCGGTCGATGGCTTCAACGACCACCCGATGCGAGCGCAGTGGGCGGCGCACGCAACGCCCGATGGAGAGCTCCTGCACTCGATCCTCGTGGACCCGCGCGACCCGCAGCATCTTTATCTCGCCATCTCCATCGGCGGAGTGTTCGAATCGAGTGATGGCGGCGCGAGCTGGACGCCGCTGAATGGCGGTTGTGCGGCCGATTTCCTCCCGGACCCGGACGCGGCGTTCGGCCACGATCCACACTGCGTGGTGCAGCACCCGCGCAGGCCCGATCGGCTTTATCAGCAGAATCACTGCGGCATCTACCGCCTCGATCGACCCGGACGGCGCTGGCAGCGCATCGGCACGGCAATGCCGAGGAAAATAGGCGATGTCGGGTTCCCGATCGTGCTGCACCCGGCCGATGCTGACTGCGTGTGGGTGCTGCCCATGGACGGACGCACCGTCTGGCCGCGCACCTCCATCGAGGGCCGCCCGGCCGTGTACGTGACGCGCGATGCGGGCGAGAGCTGGCGCCGTCTCGATCGTGGCCTGCCCGCCTCGCAGGCCTGGTTCACGGTGCTGCGCCAGGCGATGTGCAGCGATGCTGATGCGCGGCCCGGACTCTATTTCGGCACGACCGCCGGAGAGGTGTGGGGGAGCACCAATGGCGGTGAGAGCTGGCGCTGCCTCGTGCGCCACCTGCCGGAGATCTATTCAGTGACCTACGCAGCCTGAGCATGCCCTGCACGGTACGCATCGCAAGTCCACTGCGCTCCTATACGGCGGGCGCGGCAACGCTCGAGGTGCGCGGCAACACGCTCGCCGAGGTGCTGAGCTCGCTCGAGCACTCCTGCCCGGGAATACGCTTTCGTATGATCGACGAGCAGAACCGCATCCGGCCGCACATGCGCCTGTTCGTGAACTCGAGCGAGGCGCGCGAGCTCACCGCGCAAGTGGCCGAGGGTGACACCGTGCACCTCATCTGTGCGCTCTCGGGGGGCTGAGGGTGAGCCTCTCCGAGAGCGAGCGCGAGCGCTACCGGCGGCACCTCGCTTTGAGCGACATCGGGGCCGCCGGGCAGGAAAAGCTCAAGGCGGCGCGCGTGCTGGTGGTCGGTGCAGGCGGACTCGGCTCACCCGCCGCGCTGTACCTGGCGGCTGCAGGTTGCGGAACCCTCGGACTGCTCGATCACGACCGCATCGACCTCACCAATCTCCAGCGTCAGGTGCTGTTCGACACCCCGAGCATCGGCGAGCAGAAAGCCGCGGCCGGAGGCGCGCGGCTGCGCGCGCTCAACCCGGAGGTGCGCGTCATCGCCCATGCCGTGGAGCTGCGTGCCGGTAACGTGCGCGAGCTCTTCGCACAGTACGATCTGGTGCTCGATGGCACCGACCGGCTGTCCGCGCGCTACCTCATCAACGATGCATGTGTGCTGATGCGGCGGCCGCTCGTCTCGGCCGCCATTCATCGCTTCGAGGGTCATCTGCTCACCTACGTACCCGACCGCGGGCCCTGCTATCGTTGCCTCTTTCCGCAGGCCATCGACGGCATGGTGGCCAACTGTGCCGAGGCGGGCGTCCTCGGAGTCCTGCCCGGTGTGCTGGGCACGCTCCAGGCGACCGAAGCCATCAAGCTCATCACCGGAGTGGGTGAGCTGTTGACCGGGCGTCTCCTCACCTACGATGCGCTCGAGATGCGCTTTACCGAGTTCAAGGTGAGCCGTCGGCGCGATTGTGCGGTGTGCGGCGAGGCGCCGACCATCACGGAGCCAGAAGACATGTCGAGAAATTCCCAGGATCCCGAAGGTATCCGGCGGCTGAGCGCGGCGGCGCTGCACGAGCTGCTGGAGCGTGGCGAGCAGCCTCTGCTGGTGGATGTCCGCGAGGACGTGGAGTTTGCCGCCGGGCATCTCGCCGGTGCGCTGCACATCCCGCTCGGGCAGCTGCCGCAGCGGCTGTCGGAGATCGGGCCGCAGTCGCAGCCGGTGTTCATCTGCCGCAGCGGTGGCAGAAGCATGGCGGCCTGCCAGCTGGCGTTGCGGGCCAACATCGAATCGCCGGCCAATCTCGAGGGCGGCATGTTGGGCTGGGCGGCGGCCATCGATCCCTCGATACGCGTGGTGTGAGGGCGGGCGCCGGGAGCCTCAGGCGGCGGCAGCTCAGGTCCCCGGGCCGCAGCGGGATTTCGCGAACGCCACCCGCGGCTCTGCCGGCGGCGGCGGCATGCGCGACTGCAGCCGGGCGAGCGCCGCCTGCGGCTCGTCGACGAACTCGAACAGCTGCAGGTCCTCTGCGGCGATCGTGCCGTGGCGCACCAGGGCGTCGAAGTTGACGACCTCGTTCCAGTAAGCCGAGCCGTACAGGAACACCGGAATCGCCCGGTCGAGCTTGCGCGTCTGTGCGAGCGTGAGGATCTCGAAGAGCTCGTCGAAGGTGCCGAACCCGCCGGGAAAGGCGATGAGCCCGTGGGCCAGGTGCGCGAACCACAGCTTGCGCATGAAGAAGTAATGGAATTCGTAGCACAGTCCCTCCGTGACATACCGGTTGGGACGCTGCTCGTGCGGCAGACCGATGTTGAGCCCGATGCTGCGGCCGCCGGCGAGCTGGGCTCCGCGGTTGGCCGCTTCCATGATCCCCGGTCCCCCGCCGGAGCAGACGATCAACCGGCCGTCGCACTTCTTCTGACTCCACTCGGTCACGAGCCGCGCCAGCTCGCACGCCTCCTCGTAGTAGCGGCCGAGCGGCCCGCGCGCCTGCACGCGCGCCGAGCCGAAGAACACCACGGTGGCGCTCACGCCGGCATCGCGCAATGAGCGCAGCGGCGCCAGGTATTCGGAAACGATGCGGATCGGCCGGCCATCTTCGGACTCGATGAACTGCGGATCGCGGTAGGCGAGCAGAGGCGTAGGCACCGTGAGCTCCTCATCGGGACGCGCAGCGTGCGCGCGGACACTGTAACGAAATCCGCCCGGGCGCGTGCGATACTGCGGAGGCGATGCGCAGGTACCAGATGAGTTGGCTCGCTCCGCTGTTGCTCGCGGCATCGATAGCGCAAGCGGGCGGCAACGCGCCGCCGACCGGCGCGCACGCTGACCTCCCCACCGCACTGCCGCCTGTCGATGCAGCGACTTCGCTCCTCGTCGTCGCACCGCACCCGGACGATGAGACGCTCTGTTGCGGCGGGGTGATCCAGCGCGTGGTGCGCGCCGGTGGCCGCGTTACGGTGGTATGGCTCACGAGTGGAGATGCGGCCCGCCTGGTGCTCGTGCTGATGAGCCGCAGTCTCTTTCCGAGTGAGGCGGGGGCTCGCGAGCTCGGCGCGCAGCGCATGCAGGAAGCCCGCGCCGCGACGGCCCGCCTCGGACTCAGCTCCTCAGCGCAGATCTTTCTCGGCTATCCGGATGGTGGCCTGAGCGAGCTCATCGGCGCGCATCGCAGCAGGCCCTACGCCTCGCGCACCACCGGCGCCGCGGCCGTACCCTACGAGGACGCGCTCGGTCCCGGCCATCCCTACACCGGAGCGAGCCTCGAGCAGGACTTCCTCGAAGTGCTCGAGCGTACTCACCCCAGCCTCATCCTCGCGCCGACGCCGCTCGATGCGCATGCGGATCACCGCGCCGCTGGACTCCTGACACAGGCGCTCGGCGCGCGCTACGCGCCGGTGCGCTACTGGATCGTCCACGGCGGCACGGGCTGGCCGACCCCGGCGGATCTGCTGCCGGGGATCCCTCTGACACCTGCCCCGCTGGCGCGCCCGCTGGTACCCGAAGCCTTCGGGCTCGAGCCTGCGGAGGAAGATGGCAAGCTCGCGGCGCTGCAGGAGTACCGGACGCAGCTGCGGCTGACCGCGCCGTTTCTGCTCTCCTTCGTCCGCTCCACCGAGCTCTATTCGTTGCGCGCCTTCTGACGTCGCGGGCGGCGCCAGCGGTCGAGGTAACGATCGATCGCGCCGGCGATGTTCTCACGCAGCCGGTCGAGCCAGGCACGCTCGCGCCAGTAGCGACGGCTGATGAGACGCGAGCCCGCGAAGTCCCGTTCGAACAGCGCGGCGGCGGTGTCTGCGAAGCGCGTGTCCGCCACCTCCTGGTTGGCCTCGAGGTTCCAGCGCAGGCTCCAGCGATCGAGGTTGCTCGAGCCGACCGACACCCAGTCATCGCACAGGATCATCTTGCCATGCAGCATCGCGGGCTGGTATTCGTAGATCCGCACGCCGCTGCGCAGCATCGGCGCATAGAAGCGCCGCGAGGCGTAGCGCACCCACGGGTGGTCGGTGCGCGCCCCGGGCACGAGCAGGCGCACGTCCACGCCGCGGCGCGCCGCGCGCCCGAGCGCGGCACGGACCCGGCGCGCGGGTACGAAGTAGGCGCTCATGATCCAGGCGCGCTGAATGACGGTGTCGAGCCGCCGCAGCACACCGTTGGCGAGCACCGAGCGGTGCCGCGCTTCCGACAGCGACAGCCTCCCGGCCGCACCCGCGCGCGGCGGGCAAGGTGGTAGCACCGGCAGCTCGAGCGGGGGTCCGGCCCGGCGCCAGGTGCGCGCGAACGCTCGCTGCCAGTCGGCGACCACCGGGCCCTCGATGCGCACCATCACCTCGCGCCACCCCGGGCGCTCGCCGGTCGATGCGAACTCATCGGTGAGCCCGGTGCCACCGACGAAAGCGGTGCAGCCATCGGTGAGCAGGAGCTTGCGGTGATCGCGCAGCAGGTTGCCGAGGCGCTTGCGCAGCTCGAG
>JAFAVO010000258.1 GCA_019242385.1 Gammaproteobacteria bacterium
CGCGACCATCACCGTTCGGCTGCGCCTCGAGGGGATCGCGGCCGTGGTCGAAGTCGAAAATCCGGGTCCTCCGCTGCCCGAGCACCTCGAGGGGCGTCTGTTCGAGTCCTTGTGGCAGTCCCGAGCCGACCGGGACAGCAAGCCCCACTTTGGACTCGGTCTTTACATCGTCCGCCTGATCGCCGAATTCCACGGGGGAGAGGCGAGTGCCGTGAGCCTTCCCGGAGGCGCCGGAGCCCGGCTGAGCGTGCGGCTTCCCCTGTCGCGGTGACGTGCCGGGCCCTCCAGGCCACTGTCGCGTCCACGCCAATGCCTGTTTTTCGATTTGTCGATAATTTGCGACATGGCAATCCTTGTAGGAATCAGTACAATTACGTCGGGAAGGTACTGTCCCGAAAAGAAATTCTGGTCTTGGCTCAACGGCGCTTCTGGTTGTTGATGCGTACAAGCCGCTCCAGTAGGAGGGAACTTACAACAGAAAGCTCGGGGATCGACGCGGGCACGGGTACGGCAGCCAACTAACTTGCTGTGGGTTGTCAGGAACGACACGACGCGTGGATGAACACGCGGGCCTCGCGATAGAAGCCGGAGTCACAGCTCCAGACGTTTCAGCCGCAATGAGTAGATGCTCGTGATGACGCGACCTGCCAAGACGCAGCGCCCACTTTGTTTGAGCGCGATAAGCGCCTCCGGCCGGAGCTGACAGCGAAACACCGGGTCACTCGACGACGCGACCAAACCTCACGGGCCCCGCCTCGGCGGGGCCTTTTTCTTTCCAGCCCCGACGAGTTGCTCAGCGGACGCCGAGATATTGCAGGATGCCGCGCGCAGCCTCGCGTCCCTCGAACACGGCGGTCACCACCAGATCCGAGCCGCGCACCATGTCACCGCCGGCAAATACTTTCGGGTTGTAGGTCTGAAAGGCGTTGTGTGCGCCCGCCGACACCCGCACCCGTCCGCCATCGTGCACGCGAATGCCGTGCTCGCCCAGCCAGTCCGGCGGGCTGGGCAGGAAGCCGAAGGCGATGATCACCGCGTCGGCCGGCACGATCTGCTCGGAGCCGGCAATCGGCTGCGGTACGCGCCGTCCGCGCGCATCCGGCGGCCCGAGCGTCGTCTCCACCAGCTTCACTCCCTGCACACGCTCTCCGCCCACGATCTCGATCGGCTGGCGGTTGAAGAGGAACTCCACGCCTTCTTCGCGGCTATTGCGGTAGTCGCGCCGTGAGCCCGGCATGTTGCTCTCATCACGCCGGTAGGTGCAGGTCACGCTCTGTGCCCCCTGGCGGATCGCGGTGCGGTTGCAATCCATGGCCGTATCGCCGCCGCCCAACACCAGCACGCGCAGCCCGCGCATGCTGATCAGCGCGCGGCCGGCGCCCTCGAAGCTGAGCTGGTGCCTGATGTTGGAAATGAGATACGGCAGTGCCGCGTACACTCCGGGCAACTCCTCACCGGGAAATCCGCCGCGCACCGGGCTGTAGGTGCCCATGCCGAGAAATACCGCGTCGTAGTCGGCGAGCAGCTGCCCGAAGGCGATATCCCGCCCGATCTCGCAGCCGAGACGGAACTCGACCCCCATGCCCTGCAGCAGCTCGCGCCGCTTCTCCACCACCTCCTTCTCGAGCTTGAAGGCCGGGATCCCGAAAGTCAGCAGCCCGCCGATGCGCGGCTGGCGATCGAACACCACCGGCTGCACGCCGTTGCGCACCAGTACATCGGCACAGGCGAGCCCGGCGGGGCCGGCGCCGACGACCGCGACGCGCTTGTCCGCAGGCTGCACGTGCGACATGTCGGGCTTCCATCCCTGTCGCAGGGCCTCATCGGTGATGTACTTCTCGATGGCTCCGATCGCCACCGCACCGAGACCGTCATTGAGCGTGCAGGCGCCTTCACACAGCCGATCCTGCGGGCAGATGCGGCCGCACACTTCGGGGAGGGAGTTGGTGCGGTGCGAGAGCTCTGCGGCTTCGAAGAGATTGCCTTCCTCGATCAGCTTCAGCCAGTTGGGTATGTAGTTGTGGACCGGGCACTTCCATTCGCAGAACGGATTGCCGCAGGCGAGACAGCGGCCCGCCTGCGAAGCCGCACCCGCGGAGTCGTAACTGCCATAGATCTCGCGGAAGTGTCCGACCCGCGCTTCAGCTGCCGCCTTGGCGGGCTCGCTGCGCGGCACCTCGAGAAACTGCAGGTTCTTGTCGGGCATGGAAGCCTGGCGCCTCAGGCGGCGCGGCGCAGGTTGTCGATGAGCGAATCGATGGAGGCGGCCTTCGGCTTCACCAGCCAGAACTTCGGCAGGAAGGTGCGCAGGTCTCCCTCGATATCCTCGGCCCAGGCACTCGCGGTCGCCTCCACGTGGGCCGCCAGCAGTGCCTCGAGGTGCTGGACGTGCGATTGCATCGCCTCGGGGTGGATGCGGCTGATATCGATGAGCTCGTGGTTGTAGCGGTCGACGAAATTGCGCTCGAGATCGAGCACGTAGGCGAACCCGCCGGTGAAGCCCGCTCCGAAGTTCACTCCGGTGCGCCCGAGCACGCACACCGCACCGCCGGTCATGTACTCGCAGCAGTGGTCGCCAGCGCCCTCGATCACCGCCACCGCGCCGGAGTTACGTACCGCGAAGCGCTCGCCGGCAACGCCGGCGGCATACAGCTCACCGCCCGTCGCGCCATAGAGGCAGGTGTTGCCCATGATGACGGTCTCGCGTGCCACGAAGGGCGCAGCGGGCGGTGGACGCAGCACGATCCTGCCCGCAGCCATGCCCTTGCCGACGTAGTCGTTGGCATCGCCCTCGAGATACAGGTGCAGTCCGCCGGCATTCCAAACGCCGAAGCTCTGCCCGGCGTGGCCGCGACAGCGCACGATGATCGGAGCCTCCTCCATGCCGTAATTACCCCAGCGGCGCGCGATCTCCCCCGAGAGCCGTGCGCCGATCGAGCGGTGGTAGTTGCGCAGCTCGTAATGCCACTCCCCGCCTCGCTTCGCCTCGATGGCGGGCAGCATGTCGGCGAGCATGCGCTCGGCCTGCTCGCCGCTGTCGAACGGGGCATTGCGGGAGATGCTGCAGAACTGCGGCGCATCGCTGCGCGTGCCGGCGCTCGAGAGGATCGGCGCGAGATCGAGCTTGCGCTGCTTCGCCGTGGCGCCGGGGATCGTCTGCAAGCATTCGGTGCGGCCGATGATCTGCGCGAGGCTGCGCGCCCCGAGCCCGGCGAGGATCTCGCGCACCTCCTCGGCGACGAAGCGGAAGTAGCTCATGACCATTTCGGGCAGGCCGATGAAGTACTTCGAGCGCAGCACCTGGTGCTGGGTCGCCACCCCGGTCGCGCAGTTGTTCAGGTGGCAGATCCGCAGGTATTTGCAGCCGAGCGCCACCATCGGCGCGGTGCCGAAGCCGAAGCTCTCGGCGCCGATGATGGCGGCCTTCACCACATCGAGCCCGGTCTTCAGTCCGCCATC
>JAFAVO010000299.1 GCA_019242385.1 Gammaproteobacteria bacterium
AGGCGATGTAGCAATCCTTCAGCAGCGAGACCAGGTCATAGCCGACCGGACCGCATAGCGCGTCCTGGAAGTCGATGATGCCCAGATTGCGCTCCGCGACCACCATGAGGTTGCGCGCGTGATAGTCGCGGTGCACGAACACCCGCGGCTGCGCCAGCGCCTCGGTGATCAGGAACTCGAAGGCCGCCGCCAGCAGCTCGGCCTCGGCGGCGGAAATGGCCAGCTGCAGGTGTCGGCCCAGGAACCACTCGGGCATGAGCGCCATCTCGCGCGCGAGCTCCCCGCGCCCGTAGGGCGGCAGCTGCGCACACGCGGCGCCACCCTGCAGTTGGATGTTGGCGAGCGCGGCCAGTGCATCTGCGTACAGCCGCTCGCTGTCGCCGCCACGCTCGAGCCGCTGCAGATAGGAGCTGGTCCCCAGATCCTCCAGCAGCAGCAGCCCGCGCGCGACATCCGCCGCGTGCACGTGCGGCACGTGCACGCCGATCTCCTCGAGCAGGCGCGAGACCTGGAGGTAGGGACGCACATCCTCCTTCTCCGGGGGCGCATCCATGACGATGTAGGTCGTCTCGCCGCCTTGGACGCGGAAGTAGCGCCGGAAGCTCGCATCGCTCGATGCCACCTCGATCCGCGCCTGCGGCAGGTGGAGCTCGCGCGACAGCCACTCGTGGATCAGCCTCAGTCGCGCGTCGTGCTCGTGCATGGGAGAGTTAGGAGTTTTCCGACCCGCGTGGCTGCGGCGCACCATTATAATGCCGGCCTTCATGCTGGGATCGAAGCCACACTGGATCGTCATAGCTTCGTTCGGCTGCATCATGCCCGTGGCGCACGCGGATGAACTGCCCTGTCCGTCACAGAACCCGCAGGCCGCCGCGACGCCACCCGCCGCGCAGTCCGGCACCGGGGGGCCCGCTCCGGCCACCGCCGCAGGCAGCGTACCGGCCGGCCCGGGAGGTACCGGGCGCCCCTCGGGCAAGTCAGTCGGTCCGATCAGCGTCACCAGCGATGAGGCGACCCTCGGTGTCGATGGCAACGCGATCCTCAGGGGAAACGTCGAGGCGCGCCAGGGCGAGCGCCAGATCCGCGCCGAGCACATCGAGTACGATTCCAAGAGCGGCGCGATGCGCAGCGACGGACACATCGAGCTGCAGGATCCGCTGGTGCACATCACCGGGTCCTCGGGCAGCTACTCCGCCGCCACCGGCGCGGAATTCCGCGATGCGCAGTTCAACCTGCGGCAGCGCGCCGCGCGCGGCTCGGCGCGCGACCTGGCCCTGACTCCGGAAGGACAGCTGCGCCTGCAGGGAGTCACCTTCACCACCTGTCCGCTGCATGATGAGAGCTGGCATCTCAAAGCCAACAGCATCGTGCTCGACACCCACGACAAGATCGGCACCGGCCGAGATGCGCGCGTCGATTTCATGGGGGTGCCGCTGATCTACCTGCCCTGGGTCAGTTTTCCGCTCTCCAACGAGCGCAAGAGCGGGTTCCTGTTCCCGAGCATCGGCAACACCTCGATCAACGGACTGCAGCTCTCGGTACCGTATTACTGGAACATCGCCCCGAACGCCGACTTTACCTTCCAGCCGATCTACTACAGCAAGGCGGGCATCGACCTCGGCGGCGATTTCCGCCAGATGACCCAGAGCCAGCGCGGCGAGCTCGAGTGGAACTATCTGCCCTACGACCAGGCCTTCGGTGCGAGCCGCAGCCGCGTGCAGCTCACCGAGCTCGCCGAGCTCCCCTGGGACTGGCGGCTCAATGTGAGCGCCGCCAATGTGAGCGATCGGCACTACTTCGAGGACTTCTCCAACGGTCCTGAAGGAGCCAGCACCGCCTTCCTCGAGCGGCGCGCCACCTTCTCCTACCGCAGCGAGCACTGGAGCATCGATGCCGAGGCGCAGCAGTACCAGACCATCGACTACACCCTCGCCGAGCCCGACCGTCCCTATGCGCGCGTGCCGCACCTCGCCGTCGATGCCGCCGATGCACTCGGCCCGAACGACGTGCTGCGCTACGGCTTCTACTCCGAGGTGGTGAACTTCCAACACACCGAGTCGCCCGAGCCGGTCACCACCGGCTGGCGGGCCGATGTCATGCCGCTCGCATCGCTCGACCTGACCGGGCCCGGATATTTCCTGCGCCCGGCGTTTGCCTGGCGCGGCACGCAGTACGAGCTCGACAGCCTCGGGCCGGGTCAGACGAAGCGCTCGCCGTCCCGCACCGTGCCGATCACCAGCCTCGATACCGGGCTCATGTTCGAGCGCCCGGCCGGCTCGCGCGCCCAGCGGCGGCTCACCCTCGAGCCGCGGATCATGTACCTCGACGTGCCCTACCGCGCCCAGGACCAGCTGCCGGTATTCGACACCGCTGTCCCCGACCTCAATCCCGTGCAGCTCTTCCGCACCAACCGCTACGTCGGCGCCGACCGGGTGAGCGATGCCAACCAGGTGAGCGTCGGGCTCACCAGCCGGCTGCTGGATGCGCAGAGCGGCCAGCAGTTCATCGCCGGCACCTTCGGCCAGACCTATTACTTCGAGATTCCGCGCGTCACTCTCCCGGGGGAGACGCCGATCACCGCCGGGCGCTCGGACTGGGTGGCGCAGCTCTCGCTCGCAGCCTTCGAGGACTGGAGCGCCGATGCCGGAGTCCAGTGGGACCCGCAGAACCGGCGCAGCCAGCGCACCACGGTGAACGTGCAGTACAAGCCCAGACCCAACTCCGTCATCAACCTCGCCTACCGGTACGAGCGCTTCACCACCGTCAACGAGCTCATCCCGCAGACGGTGGACGGCGTCGAGCAGCTGGTCTCGACCCCGGTGCAGCAGGGGTTCGACCAGATCGAGTTCTCGGCCGCCTGGCCGATCAAGCACAGCTGGCAGGTGTACCTGAGAGAGGTCTATTCGCTGCGCGACCCCCAGCAGCCCCAGGGTCAGGAACTGGAGCGTTTCATCGGGTTCGAGTACCGTGCGTGCTGCTGGCGCGTCCGGCTGGGGGCGCG
>JAFAVO010000354.1 GCA_019242385.1 Gammaproteobacteria bacterium
GGGGCATCGGCGGCGCCCTGCAGCGAGCGCCACAGGGCGTGCTCGATCTCCGCGAGCCGATCGCTGTCGGCGATCGGCGCGCCATCGTCCTCGAGCAGATGATAGAGATCGAGGCTGAATCCATCGCCGCTCGGTGTGATGCGCGCATCGACGATGTTGAGTCCGAGCTGGTCGAGCGCCGCGGTGGTGCGCGCGAACCCATGGCGGCGCGGACGCGCGAAGATCAGCGCCGCGGTCGTGCCGCGCACGCTGCGTGGATCGAGCGCCACCAGCGGCTCATCGGAGGCGGCGTCGCGCTCGGCGAGCAGCTGCGTGTGCCAGGCGACCTCCTCCGGGGAATGTTGCAGGAAATAGCCCGCGCTGAAGCGGGTCCATACCGCAACGATGTCCGTCTCCGCCACGCCGCGCTCGAACAGCAGGCGGCGTGCCGCGTCCTGGGTCTCGCGCACCAGGTGCTCGGCATCGATCGGGCTCTCGAGCCCGCGGCGCAGCGCTCGCTTCACCCGCTGATAGAAGTCGTGAAACAAGGTCGCCTTCCACGAGTTCCACAGCTTGGGGTTGGTGGCGCGTACGTCCGCGCAGGTGAGCACGTAGAGATAATCGAGATGCGTCTCATCGCCCACCTTGCGGGCGAAAGCGTTGATGACCTGCGGATCGCCGATGTCCTGCTTCTGCGAGGTGAGCGACAGCAGCAGGTGGTTGCGCACCAACCAGGCGGTCAGGCGCGCATCGTAGGGGGAGAGGCCCTGCTCGAGGCAGAACGCCTCGGCATCGACCGCGCCGAGCTCGGAGTGATCGCCGCCGCGGCCCTTGGCAATGTCGTGGAACAGCGCCGCGAGATACGCCACTTCGCTGCGCGGCAGCGACTGCATCACCCGCGAGGCTTCGGGCAGCTCATGATCATAGCGCGGGATCGCGAAGCGGCGCAGGTTGCTCACCACGAACAGTGTGTGTGCATCGACCGTGTAGGCATGGAACAGGTCATACTGCATGCGCCCGACGATGCGCCCGAAGGCCGGGATGTAACGCCCGAGCACCCCATAGGTGTTCATGCGGCGCAGCTCGTGGGTGACGCCCACCGGTGAGCGCAGGATCTCGAGGAACAGGCGATGGTGACGCGGGTTCTGGCGGAACTCCTCATCGATCAGCCACAGGTTCTTCGCCACCGCGCGCATGGTCGAGGCACGCACGCCGCGGATCTCGGGCTGCTGTTGCAGCAGCACGAACAGCTCGAGCAGCGCCGCCGGCGTGCGCGCAAACACCTCTTCGCTCACCGCCTCGAGTGAGCCGTTGCGCACCTGGAAACGCGCGTTCAGCGGCCGCGGCGGCTCGCTCTCGCTCAGGATGGCCTCGCGGAACAGCTGCAGCAGCAGCTCATTCAGCAGGCTCACGTCCATGACCGTGCGGTAGTAGCGCTGCATGAACTGCTCGACCGCGAGGGTGTAGGAGGCATCCTCGTAGCCGAAGATCTGCGCGAGCCGGATCTGGTGATCGAACAGCAGCCGGTCCTCGTGCCGGTTGGTGAGCAGGTGCAGCCCGAAGCGCACTTTCCACAGGAAAGCCTGCGCCTGCTTCAGTCGCCGCAGCTCGGCGGGAGCCAGAAAGCCATGGGTGGCGAGGCCATCGAGACTGTCGGCGCCGAAGTGCCGCTTTGCGACCCAGGCGATGGTTTGAATGTCGCGCAGGCCTCCGGGACCGGTCTTCACGTTCGGCTCGAGGTTGTAGGCCGTGTCGTTCGCCTTGAGATGGCGCTCGGTCTGCTCGCGCACCTTGGCCTCGAAGAACTGCTTCACCGGCCAGATGTGCTCGGGAGCCAGCGCCGCGCGCATCGCCGCGAGCAGTCCCGCATCGCCGGCCAGCAGCCGGGCTTCGAGCAGCGTCGTCATGACGCTCACATCGCCGATGCATTCCTCGCGGCACTCGGTGACGGTGCGCACGCTGTGGCCGACCTCGAGACCGATGTCCCACAGGAAGGTCACCAGGCGCTCGACCGCGGCGCTGCCGGCAGTGTCGGGCGCGTGCGGGACGAGCAGCAGGATGTCGATGTCGGACGCCGGATGCAGCTCGCCGCGACCATAGCCACCGACCGCCGCGAGCGCCCAGGCGCCGTGCGCAGCGCAGTGCATCTGCCAGGCCGCACGCAGCACTGCATCGATCAGCGCGGCGCGCGCGTGCACCAGCGCCTCGACCGGCTCCTCGGCGAGGAAGCGCTGCTTGAGCTCCTCGTGGGCCTGGCGCAGCAGCTCGCGCCAGGCGGGCGGCGCGGATTGCGCAGCAAGCTGCGCGGGAAGCGCGGCGAGCAGCGGCCAGCGAAGCGGCGCGGACGGTGGCGGGAGACTAGGCTCGAGCAGCTCTGTGTCGGCAGCTCCCATGGGGTGCGCGTGTGTCCTGCTTCCTCAGTGCGCGGTACGCTCGGGGGACTCGCTCGAGCGTGCGCCGGCCGCCGCCGGCCGGCCGCCGTGCGCGCCGAGGGTCAGCACGTCGACTCCGGTGTCGGTGACCAGTACCGTGTGCTCCCACTGCGCCGAGAGGGAGTGGTCCTTGGTGATCACGGTCCAGCCATCGGGCAGCAGGCGCACGTGGCGCTTGCCTGCGTTCACCATCGGCTCGATGGTGAAGGTCATGCCCGGGCGCAGCTCGAGTCCCGTGCCGGGCTCGCCGTAATGCAGCACCTGCGGGTCCTCGTGGTAGACGCGGCCGATACCGTGTCCGCAGTACTCGCGCACGACCGAGTAGTCGTGCCGCTCGACGAAGCTCTGGATCGCGTGCCCGATATCCCCGAGGCGCGCCCCCGGGCGCACGGTGTCGATGCCACGCCACATGGCGGCGAAGCAGGTCTCGGCGAGCCGTTGGGCATGCGCCGGCGCTTTGCCGGCGAAATACATGCGGCTGGTGTCGCCATGGAAGCCGTCACGAATCACGGTCACGTCGATGTTCACGATGTCCCCGGCCTTCAGCCGCTTGTCATTGGGGATGCCGTGGCACACGACGTGATTTACCGAGGTGCAGATGGTCTTCGGGAAACCGCGGTAGTTGAGGTTGGCCGGCACCGAGCGCTGCACGTTCACGATGTAGTCGTGACAGATACGGTCGAGCTCCTCGGTGGTCACCCCCGGCACCACGTGTTCGCCGATCATGTCGAGCACCTCGGCCGCGAGGCGCCCCGCGACTCGCATTTTCTCCTGCTCTTCCGGCGTCTTGATGGTGACGTGCATAAGCTCCGAAATGGGGTCGGCAGTGCCCCGCCCCAAGGGGTTCAGGGGACGCGTAAGACATTGT